>CAJCBN010000487.1 GCA_903960645.1 uncultured Actinomycetes bacterium
GAGATGGCGGAGTAGTCCGCCGCGGGCGCAGAGTCATCCCCGATGAGCGTGCCCAACGTCTGCGTGAGGTTGCCGACTGTCGATCCTTCAGGCGCGAGCAAGATGCGTGACGTGGAGATCAACTCGCGCGGATACTCACGCACCGTCGTGGCCGTGGGATCCACGCCACGCTTCGGCAGGATCGTGATAGTCCACTGCTGAGTGCCTCCATCCACCGTCACCGCCGCGCTGCCGCGCGCGCCAACGAAGCGGCCCGTGCCACCGAGTAGCGCGACCTCGCTGGGGCCGTACCAGAAACCCGGTGCCTGGAAGACGAGGTTGCCCTGCGGGAAGGAGATCTGGAAGGTGTCCTGGGTGCCCAGTCGCTGATTGCCGAAGGCGATACCGCGGCGCAGGAAGGTGCCCTTGCCCAGGCCCTTGGCCGTGGCCGTGCCGGACTCGAGCAGGACGTCACCCCAGTCGGCTCCGTGGTCGATGCCGATGGGCACGACACGACGTTCATCGATCGCGACCTTGACCACGAGTTCCTGGGCGGGCACCGGCGAGAGCGCCGCCGCGGGAGCGGCAGCAGCGACCAGCGCGGCTGCGAGTGATGCGACGAGGAAGCGTGAGATGGGGATTCGGGCGGCAAGGCGCATCCCCGGAGGCTAGTCGCAGCTCACAGCGGTGGTCGGTGCAGGTACGCCGCGACATCGGCAAGGAAGGCCGATCCCGACGCGCCGTCGACGACACGATGGTCGAAGGCAAGCGACAGCTGCATCACCGGCCGCACCGCGAGCGCGCCGTCGACCGCCCACGGACGGTCAACAATCCGTCCCGTCGCGAGGATCGCCGCCTCGCCCGGGTTGAGGATCGGCGTACCCCCGTCGACGCCGAAGACGCCGATGTTGGTGATCGTGATCGTGCCCTCGACGGAGTCGGCCGGCGTGAGCTGGCCGCTGCGCGCGCGCTCTGTGAGGTCGGTGATGGCGCGCGCGAGCCCGGAAAGCGACAGCGACCCCGCATCGCGCACATTGGGCACGACGTGGCCGCGAGGGCTGGCCACCGCGAGACCGAGGTTGACGAAGGAATAGTGCTCGATCTCCGCCGTGCCGTCGGGCAGGTCGATCCAGGACGAGTTGACGATCGGTGTACGCCGGACGGCGTGGATGACGGCCGCTGCCGCGATCGTGAGCGGCGTGACACGCGCATCAGCGAACTCCGGCTCCGCACGCAGGCGACGCACCAGCGCCATGGTCTGGCTCACGTCGACGTCGACCCACTCCGTGACGTGAGGTGCTGTCGCCATCGAGCGCACCATCGCCTGCGCCATCTGGCGCTGCACACTGCGCACCGGCACACGCTCGCCGCGCACCGGCCGCACCGCAACGGGCGCGGACGCAGGGAGGGAAGTAGTGCCGGACGCTGCGCGGCGGACATCGTCGCGCGTGATGTCGCCGTGCGGCCCGGTGGGGGCGACGCGCGCGAGGTCGACGCCGAGCTCGCGGGCGAGGGCGCGCACGGGGGGCTTGGCCATCGGCTTGCCCGATGGAGCAACCTCGGCTGACGCCACGCCGACCTGCTGAGGCGCGCTCGCACCTTCCTGCTGCACCGCTCCGCGTAGTCGACGTCGCCGACCCTGCTCATGACCAACGCCGTAGCCCACGAGGACCGGCTCGCGATCGCTCACCTCCACCGCGAGGATCGGCGTGCCGACCGGCACCACGGATCCGGGCTCGACAAGCAGCGCCGTGACCCGACCGGTAAAGGGCGATGGCAGCTCGACGACCGCTTTGGCCGTCTCGATGTCGACGATCGGTTGGTTGACCGTGATCTCGTCGCCGACGCTGATGCGCCAGCCGACGATCTCGGCCTCGGTGAGCCCTTCGCCGACATCAGGAAGGAGAAACTCGCGCACGCTCATACGACGGTCACCCGGTCGATGGCATCGAGCACACGGTCGACGTCGGGGAGATAGTGCTGCTCGAAGCGATTGGGCGGATAGGGGATATAGGCGCCGCCAACGCGCTCCACGGGCGCTTCGAGGTGAAAGAAGCAGCGCCGCGTGACCTCAGCCGCGACCTCGGCGCCGATGCCAAGCACCACAGGCGCCTCGTGCACGACGATGCACCGGCCCGTGGACTGCACGTCGGCGACCACCGGGTCAAGGTCGAGCGGTGAGAGTGAGCGCAGGTCGATGACGGAGCACTCCACGCCATCCTCGGCCGCGGCCTCGGCCGCTTCGAGGCAGGTGCGCACCATCGGGCCGTAGGCCACCAGAGTGA
>CAJCBN010000488.1 GCA_903960645.1 uncultured Actinomycetes bacterium
ACACCGATGCGGGACCGCTTCGGCATCTCGCTCCGCCTCGAGTACTACACCCCGGAGGAGCTGCTGCGGATCATCGAGCGGTCGGCGGGGATCCTCGCGCTGACGATCGACGCCGACGCCGCCGGCGAGATCGCCCGCCGCTCACGGGGCACGCCGCGCGTTGCCAACCGCATCCTGCGACGCGTCCGCGACGTCGCGCAGGTGCGTGGCTGGGACGCCGTCGACCGCGCGGGCGCGCTCGAGGCCCTCGACCTGCTCGGCGTGGACGAGGACGGTCTCGATCGCGCCGACCGCGAGTACCTGCGTGCGATCGCCCAGCGCTTCAACGGCGGGCCCGTCGGGCTCAGCACCATCGCCGTCGCGATTGGCGAGGATGAGGGGACGCTCGAGGAGGTCTACGAGCCGTACCTGATCCAGCAGGGATTGATTCAGCGCACACCGCGCGGACGTGTCCTGACGCCGCGCGGGCGGGAGCTGACGGGGATGCCGAACGATCCCGGCATGCCGTCGCTACTCGACTAGCCGTAGACCGCCCAAGGGCCGTCGAGACCGTCGCTGGATGGCGCCGCGTGCGGAAGGCCGTTCGGCACATCTCGTCGGACGCTCCCAAGCGGCGCTGGTCGTTCGGAGGTCGCCAGCGGCCGACGAGTCCACTGGGGCAACAATCAGCCGCTGCCAGCCAGCTGTTCTCCCACGCTGGGAGACGAGCGAAAGCGGGTAGACGCGGAGCCAGACGAGTGGTAGTTTCCGCCAAATGAGGGTTCCTTCTCCTTCTTTGGTCGTCGCCAGCATCGCGCTCTTCGTGGCTCTCGGCGGAACGAGTTACGCGGTGACGCAGCTGCCGAAGAACTCGGTCGGCTCCAAGCAACTGAAGGCGAGCGCGGTGACGCAGTCGAAGCTCGCGTCCGCATCCGTCACTGGTGCAAAGGTCATGGACGGGTCATTGGCCGCGGCGGACCTCTCCGCCGATGCGCGCGCGTCGCTCAAGGGCGCACCCGGCGCGAAGGGGGAAGCTGGAGCAAAGGGGGAGGCAGGAGCAAAGGGAGACGCGGGTCCGACGGCATCGGCATACGCGAGCATCAATATTTCTCCGAATCTCACGCTCACCGCTGGCACTGACTTCACGGTTCTCGAGACCGCTGACGCTGAAACCGGAAGCGGCACCATGATCATCACGACCCGCAGCCGGGCAGTGGCCGCCGCCAGCATCTCGGTGTTTAAAGGGACCGGCGCATCGGCTGCCGCAGCCGATGTTGACTGCCAGATCTTCGCCGACAGTCTCGGCACTACTCGTCTGATCGGCCAGGTTGGCCGCGCAACGCTCACCGCCACGGTCGGCGGCGGCGCTGTGTACGGGGAGATCGGACTCACGGGTGCAATTGCGCTGGATCCCGGCGAGTACTCCTTCGGCGTGTCCTGCAAGCAGAACAACGGCACTAATTCTTTTGCCACGCCGAGTTTTGACAGGGGTGACCTCACCGTGATCGCCACCGGCATCTGAGGAGCGACGTCGCAGTGCTGCGCTGCTGACGGTACTCCGGCGGTGTTCACGTCCCTCGAGAACTCGGCCGTCGGGGACCAGTTGCCGGCCCCCAGGTCAGAGTCGACCGGAGCAGGCTGCGTGAGCACCGAGGCAGCATCGGATGCATCCGGCACGGCAATCCCCACGCCTGTGGGTAGCCGTCCTAATCGCGGCGCGAGCGCAGGCCGTGCTCGACGGCGTCGAGCGCCTCGCGCAGGTCGCGGATGCGGGCCTCGATGTCGGCCGTGTCGCCACCCTGACGGATGCGCTCTTCCTGCCGAACCTCCTCGAGGCTGCCGATCATGATGCCGAGCAGCAGGTTGAGCACGACGAACGTGCCGAGCAGGATGAAGGACAGGAAGAACAGCACGCTCTCGAGCGGCTTGGCCTCGAAGACGAGCGCGAAGGTGGTCGTCCAGCCCTCGAGGGTCAAGATCGAGAACAGCGACAGCATGGAGCGCCCGATGTTGCCCCAGGCCACGGGATCGAGGTCGGCGAACAGCGTCCAGCCGACCATGCCGTAGAGGAACAGCAGGAGGCCGGTGAGAACGCCGAGGCCCGTCGCCGGGCGGATCGCCCGGGTGGCACCGCGCAGCAGCACCTGAACGTCGGGGAGGTACTTGAGCAGCCGCGCGACGCGGAGCAGGCGGAGGATGCGCAGCAGGGCGGCGTTCTCGCGGATCCCCGGCACGAACAGCGCGGCGATGATCACGAAGTCGAACACGTTCCAGCCGGACCGGAAGAACGCCTGCGGTCGGCGGCCGTACGCCAGGATCCGGATCACCAGCTCGGCCACGAAGATGGTCAGGAAGACGCTGTTGAGGAGGCGCAGCGTGTCGCCGTGCTGCGTCATGACCCCATCGAAGGTCTCCAGGCCGAGCAGCAGGGCGTTGAGGGCGATCACGACGATGATCGCGGTCTGGAAGCGCTCGGAGTCGGCGATGCGGGCGAAGCGTGCGGAAACGGCGCCGGTGGCGGTGGACGACGTCGTCATGACGCTCCTGATTCTGCCATGAGCCGGGTGTCTGACGGTGCGCGTCGGCGATTTCCCCAACCGCCGCCACGACGGCCAGAGGCCAACGGGGCGCTGGCGCTCCGGTACCGTGCGCTGCGTGCGCATTGACGAGCTCGACTACGACCTGCCCGAGCACCTGATCGCCCAGGCGCCGCTCGAGCCGCGCGACGCCAGCCGGCTCCTGATTGTCGATCGGTCCGACGCCACGCTGACCGACGCCACGTTCCGCGACCTGCCCACGCTGCTCCGCGCGGATGACCTCGTGGTGCTCAACACGACACGCGTGCGGGCCGCGCGACTACGGCTGCGGCGCGCGACTGGCGGTGCGGCCGAGGTGCTCCTGCTCGAGCCGCAGGGTGACGTCTGGAAGGCGCTGGTACGCCCCGCCCGAAAGCTGCGGCCCGGCGCGCGTCTGGCCGGTGATGGCCTCGAGGTCGAGATCGTCGAGGTTGGCGAGGCCGGTGAGGCGCTCGTGCGCCTCCACGCCGAAGGCTCGATCGACGCGGCGATCGCACGGGCCGGCGTGATGCCCCTGCCGCCCTACATCCGCACCGCCGCGGCCGACCCGGAGCGATACCAGACCGTCTTCGCCCAGACGCTTGGATCCGCCGCCGCACCGACCGCGGGCCTGCACTTCACGCCCGAGCTGCTGGAGCGCGTGCGGTCCGTCTGCCGTGTGGTCGAGGTGGACCTCCAGGTCGGACTGGACACGTTTCGCCCCGTCACTGCGGTGGCGCTCGAGGAGCACGAGATGCACTCCGAGGCCTACGCGGTCACACCGGCGGCGCGGGCGGAGATCACTGCCGCGGTGGCGGCCGGCCGTCGCGTCGTCGCCATCGGCACGACGACCACGCGCGTCCTCGAGACGATCGCGGATGCGGCGGCGCCCGACGTGGGGCGGACGTCGATCCTGCTCCAGCCCGGCGTGCCGTTCCGCACGGTCGGCGCGCTCGTGACGAACTTCCACCTGCCGCGCTCAACGCTGCTCGCCCTCGTGATGGGCCTGGCGGGGGAGTCGCTGATCCGGGACGCGTACGCTCACGCCGTGCGCGAGGGCTACCGCTTCTACTCGTTTGGCGACGCGATGGTGATCGTATGAGCGTCCCCGACGCGTTCACGGTCGACGCCACGGACGGCGCGGCGCGTGCGTGCACGCTCCAGACCGCGCACGGTCCGGTGCAGACGCCGGTCTTCATGCCGGTCGGCACGCTTGGCACCGTCAAAGGTGTCGATCCGCGCGAGCTCACGGAGATCGGTACACAGATGCTGCTCGGCAATACCTACCACCTGCACCTGCGGCCCGGTGAGGAGCTGATCAGCGAGCTCGGCGGCCTGCATCGCTTCATGGGCTGGGACGGACCGATCCTGACCGACTCCGGCGGCTTCCAGGTCTTCTCGCTGGCGCACACGCGCTCGATCGACGACGACGGCGTGACGTTCCGCAGCGTCTACGACGGTTCGGCGGTGCGGATGCGGCCCGAGGACGCCATGCGCGTGCAGGAGTTGCTCGGCTCGGACATTGCGATGTGCTTTGACGAGGTACCCAAGCCCGACGCCCCGCTGGCCGAGCTGGCGCGGGCCGTTGAGCGCACCACCCGCTGGGCCGAGCGCTGCCAGGCGAGCCCCGCGGCCCCCGGCCAGCTGCGGTTCGGCATCGTCCAGGGCGGGGTCGACGAGGCACTGCGCGCCAAGAGCGCCGCCGACATCCAGGCGATCGGCTTCGACGGCTACGCGATCGGCGGCCTCGCCGTGGGCGAGGATCGGGACGACATGTTCCGCGTCACGCAGAGCACTGCGCAGCTCCTGCCCGTCAGTCACCCCCGCTACTTCATGGGCATCGGGGATCCCGAGGGCATCCTGCGGGTGATCGCGGCGGGCGTGGACATGTTCGACTGCGTACTGCCCACTCGTCTCGGACGGACGGGGGCAGCGATGACGTCCCGCGGCCGCCTGAACATGCGGAATGCGACCTTCGCCCGCGACCCACGACCACTTGACGAGGACTGCGGCTGCAGCACCTGCCAGCGCTTCTCACGGGCCTACATCCGCCATCTCGTGGCCCAAAAGGAACTGCTCGGCATGCGCCTCCTGTCGGTTCACAACATGGCCTTCCTGCTAGCCTTGACGAGATCCGCCAGAGAGGCGATCGTCGAACAGCGGTTCGACGCCTTTCTCGCCGATGCCCTCCAGCGACTCAAGACCGGAACCGACTGAATGCAGACCTACCTCCTGCTCTTCGTGGCCATGGCTGCGATCTTCTACCTGCTGATTCTGCGGCCGCAGCAGCGCGCCAAGAAGGCGAAGGCCGAGATGGCTCAGGCCCTCGAGATCGGCTCCGACGTCCTCACCGTCGGCGGTATCTACGGCAGCGTCGCCGAGTTGCGCGCTGACGACTTCGACCTCGAGATCGCTCCCGGCGTCGTGATGCGGATGGACCGCCGCGCGATCGCCACGGTAATCCGCGACACGTCTGACGACGACGTCGAGGACGACGACGACGATGATGCGGACATGGACGAGGACGCGGCAGAGCTCACGGACGGCAGCGACACCGCAGCCGACGAGCAGGCCGCGGCGGACGACGACGGCGACGTCGAGACCGCCAAGAGCTAGCTCATGCGTCGCGGTACCGTTCTGATCCTGATCGCCGTCGTGGCGCTGCTCATTGGCACGGGCGCATTGTCGTATCTGCGCGCGCCCGTGCTCGGTCTGGATCTGCAGGGCGGTGCCGAGGTCACCCTCGAGGCGCAGCCGCAGGAGGGTCAGACCGTCACGGACGAGCAGATGAACCAGGCGGTGCAGATCCTGCGCACCCGCGTGGACGCCATCGGCGTTTCCGAGCCGCAGATCCAGCGTGAGCAGGGCAACCGCATCTCGATCGCGGTCGCCGGTGAGAACGATCCCGCCCGCGTCTTCGCACTGGTCGGCTCGACCGGGCAGCTGTACTTCATCGATCTCGAGGAGGGCCTCACACAGGGCGTCTCGCGGTCGTACGTCGCCGGCGCCGGCATCGTCCCCAAGACGACGCTCTACGACCTGCTGACCGCCGTACCGAAGGACCTGCAGAAGGGCAAGCAGAGCATTCTCTACGCCTTCAAGAAGGGCGATACGGACCAGCCGCTCAACGCCAATGGCGCGGTCACGATGGACCAGCTCCTGCTGCAGCTCGGGGAGCAGACCCTGCCCGCCGACGTGGAGGTCCTGGGCGTGCCCGCCGAGCATCTGGCGGTCAAGTGCTCGAACCAATCCCCGGCCGGCTGTCCGCCGAACATCACGCCGATCTCCACGAAGGCACCCGAGAAGTTCTTCTGGTACATGTTCGATCTGCCGCCGCTCAATGAGCGCCTCACCGGCGACGACCTCGACAGCGCCAAGGCCGATGTGGATCCGCAGTCCGGTCAGCCGCTGGTCCTGATGGACTTCAGCAGCCGCGGCGCCGAGCTCTTCGGTGACATCACCAAGCAGTTGGCCGACCGCGGCCGCTCCGAGTGGAGCGCCGCCGGTGCCCAGGCCGGCCAAGAGTCCGCCTACTTCCAGCGCTTCTCGATCATCCTCGACGGCCAGCTCGAGACGTATCCGACCATCGATTTCGTCCAGAACCCCGACGGCATCACCGGCGGCAGCGCCCAGATCACCGGGCTCGACTCGATGCAGGAGGCGCAGGACATCGCGCTCGTGCTCCAGTCCGGCTCGCTGCCCGTGCGCTTCGTGGCGCTCTCGTCCAGCCAGGTGTCCGCCACGCTTGGCGAGACCGCGCTGCGCCAGGGCCTGATCGCGGGTCTCGTCGGCCTGCTGGTGATGATGCTGTACCTGATCGTCTTCTACCGGGTGCTCGGCCTCGTTGCCGCGCTCGCGTTGATCATCTTCGCCGCGCTCTTCTACGGGGTGATCCTCGCGATACCCGTGACGATGACCCTACCGGGCATCGCGGGCATGATCTTGACCATCGGCGTGGCCGCGGACGCGAACATTGTCGTGTTCGAACGCATCCGTGAGGAATACCGCGCGGGCAAGTCGCTGAAGGCCTCGGTCTCCGCGGGCTACTCGCGCGGCTTCCGCACGATCCTCGACGCCAACGCCGTCACGCTGATCACGGCCGGCGTGCTCTTCGTGGCCTCCCAGTCGAGCGTCAAGGGCTTCGCCTTCCTGCTCGCCCTCGGCGTCCTCGTGTCGATGTTCACCTCGGTGGTGGCCACCCGCGCGATCCTCAACGTGCTCTCCAACTTCTCCTGGTTCGACAACCCGAAGGTGATCGGCGCCGCCGCCAAGCCCGTGCGCTGGCGCTTCGACTTCGCCGGCCGCAAGCGGCTGTTCTTCATCATCTCCGCCGTTGCCATCCTCATCTGCTTCGGTTCGCTTGCGGTGCGCGGCCTCAACCTCGGGCTCGACTTCACCGGCGGAACGCGCATGGCCGTCGTCACCACGCAGCCCACCACGGTCGAGGACATGCGCACGACGCTGACCAAGGTCGATGGGGAACTCAAGGGCGCGGTTATCCGTGGCGAAGGCGCTCAGACCGGCTCGACCTACACGACGTTCCAGATCGACGCGAAGGAGATCCCCGCCGAAAAGGTCCAGTCGATCGAGCAGTCGATCAACGTCCAGTACGGACTCGCCGAGCAGATCGACGTGCGGACCGTCTCGGCGTCGTTCGGCAGCGAGATTCTGCGCGGCGCTCTGCTCGCCTTCCTGTTCTCGCTCCTCCTGATCTCCATCTACGTGGCACTGCGGTTCGACTGGAAGTTCGCGATTCCGATGATCGTCGCGCTGCTCCACGATCTCGTCATCGCCGCCGGCGTCTACGCGCTCAGCGGCAGGGAGGTGTCCAGCGGCACGATCGCGGCACTCTTGACGATTCTTGGCTATTCGCTGTACGACACGATCATCGTGTTCGACCGCGTGCGTGAGAACGAGGTGACGCTGCGGCGTCAGACGTACGACCAGATCGTCAACATCTCGCTGTGGGAGACCGCGACGCGCTCGCTGAACACGTCGCTCGCCACCCTGCTGCCGATTCTGGCGCTGTACTTCTTCGGCGGTGAGACCCTGCAGGACTTTGCCTTCGCCCTGCTCGTCGGCATCGTGATCGGCGCCTACTCCTCCTTCTTCGTCGCCTCTCCGCTGTTGAGTGTGCTCAAGAGTCGCGAGCCGGAGTACCGGGCACGCCCGGGCTCGACGGAGCTGCCGGCCTTCATGCTGGGACGCGAGCAGGCCGACCGTCAGCAGGCGCCGGCCGCCGTCGCCGTTGCTGCGGGCGGGATCGCCGCGTCGAGCGTCGACGCAACGCTGCCGGACGAGGCCGATGCCGACGAGACTGAGGCCGCGGATGCTGACGCACCCGACACTGCAGCACCGGCGCCAGCCAATCCGGCCGCCGGGCCCGACGACGCGGCAATCGAAGCCGCCCGTCAACGGCGCGCCGACCGGCGTGGCAAGAAGCGCCGCTAGGGCGATGGCCGCCCGCCCGCCTAGCCTGCGGGTATGAGCTCCGGCAAGCGCCTCGCGATCGCCCCCTGTCCGACCGACGTGGCCGAGCGGCTGGCGACGGAGGCGGGCATCGGACGCGTCCTCGCGGATGCCCTGACCCGTCGCGGCTGGACCGATCCCGGTGACGTCCGCGACTTCCTCGCCCTCGAGGGCAGCCTCCACGATCCGCTGCTCCTCGGCGACGCCGCCGTGGCGATCCCCCTCCTGCAGAGCGCGATCAGCGCTCGGTTGCCGATCGCAGTCCACGGCGATTACGACGCCGACGGGGTCTGCGCCACGGCGCTCCTCTGCGAGGGGCTCGCAGCGCTCGGCGCCGACGTTCGTCCGTTCATCCCGAGCCGCTTCGAGGAGGGGTACGGGCTCGCGGTGGAGACGGTCGAGCGGCTCCAGGCCGACGGCGTCCGCCTGATCGTCACCGTCGATTGCGGCGTAACCGCGATCGCCGCGGCGAAGCGAGCCGCGGAGCTGGGCGTCGGGCTGATCATCACGGACCATCACCGCCACGGCGACGTGCTCCCCGACTGCCCGATCGTGGCGCCCGCGGTACGCGGCACGTACCCGTTCGACGCCCTCTGCGGCGCCGGCACGGCCTACAAGCTGCTGGAGGGGCTCGTCGCGGCCTGCAGCGCCGATCCGGCCATCCTCGATGACGTCGTCGATCTGGTCGCGATCGCGACGATTGCGGATCTGGTGCCACTCGTTGACGAGAACCGCGCGCTGGCCCGGCGCGGCATCCGTCGGATCGGCGAGGGCAAGCGACTCGGCCTCGACGTCCTGCTGCGCGTGGCCAAGGTCGACGCCCGGGTGATCGACGCCGGCGCGATCGGCTTCCGCGTGGGGCCGCGGCTCAACGCCGCCGGGCGGCTCGAGCACGCGGACGCCGCGCTGCGACTGATGATGACGAAGGATCCGCGCGAGGCCCACGAGCTGGCCGAGCTGCTCGACGGACTCAATCGACGCCGTCGCGCGATCGAGGACCGTATCCTCCGCGAGGCGCTCGAGCAGTACGAGCAGCTGCCGGAGGTTCGGCAGGCCGAGCTCGGCGTCGTGCTCGCCGCCGACGGCTGGCACGCGGGCGTGGTTGGGATCGTTGCCTCGAGAGTGGTGGAGCGGGTACGTCGTCCCGCCGTCCTGATCGCGATCGACGGCGATACGGGCTCCGGTTCGGGGCGCAGCGTCGAGGCCTTCGACCTGCACGCCGGCCTCGCAGCCTGCGATGGCCTGCTGGAGCGCTGGGGCGGTCACCGGGCGGCGGCCGGCGTGACCGTGCGCACCGAAAACATCGACGCCTTCGCCCGCGCCTTTGCTGCCCACGCCACCACCCAACTTGCCGGCGTTGACCTCCGGCCCGTGGAGCGGATCGATGCGATCGCCTCGCTGGCCGACGTCACGCTCGAGACGGCCGCGGACCTCGCCAAGCTGGAGCCCGTCGGCATGGGCAACGCCGGCGTCACCGTGCTGCTTCCCGCCGCGGAGCTCGTTGACGTGCGGCGGATCGGTTCCGAGGGGCGACACGTGGACATGCGCGTACGCACCGCAGCCGGCTCGTGCCGCGCCGTGGCGTGGAGCATGGGTGATCGCTTCGACGAGCTGAGCGCCGGGACGCGCATGGACGTTGCCGCCCGCATCGAGCGCTCCGTCTGGCAGGGTGCCGAGCGCGTGGAGCTGATTGCGCGCACGATCCAGGCGCTGCCCACGGAGCACGCAGTCGCCGTCGGCGTCTGCGACACCCCCTGTGATGCGACGTGCCCGACGCGGGTTGCCACCGCCGCGCCCGCGCCCGTGCCGGTCGACGGCGTTCCGCTGGCCGACCTGCGCGACGCGCGCGCAGGGGGCGCGATGGCGGAGCTCACGCGGCTGGCGGCGTCGGGACAGGGTCTGCTCGTGGTCGTCGCCGACGTCGGGCGCCGCCGGACGATGCTCGCCGCGGCGCTGCATCCGGCGCGCTTCGGACTCGACGGCGCGCTGCTGTTCTCCGACCGCTGCACCGAGGCGGCGCTCGACGAGCGGCAGGAGCGTCTGCGCGACGGCCGCTGGCTCGCCCTGGTCGATCACGGCACCCTGTTGCGGCGCCCCGCGCTCGCGGCGTCGTTTCCGGACGCGGTGCTGCTGGACCCGCCCCCCGGGGCATGGCTGGCACCGCTGGGACCGCGCTGGGTGCGCGTGGACGGGCCGGCCGAGCAGCGCTTCGCGGCGAGCCTGCCGCAGGGTACGTCCGCCGGCTGACAGTGCGGGCGAGCCGGCCGGGCACGAGGTCCACAACGGCTCGGACCAGCAGGTACCGCTCGTCCGATACCATCCGGTGGAGATGCCCGCCACCGTTCTCGCACCCGCAGCGGAGATCCATCGAGAGCTGCTCGACGAGCTGATCGAGGATGTCTCGGAGTACGCGCCCGACGTCGATGCCGACCGGCTCGCCGCGGCCTTCGAGTTGGCCTGCCTGCACCATGACGGCCAGCTGCGCAAGAGTGGTGAGCCGTTTGTGTTCCACCCGTGGGGCGTCGCTAAGATCTGCGCCCAGCTGCGCCAGCCCGAAAGCGTCCTGATCGGCGCGCTCCTCCACGACGTCGTCGAGGACACGAGCGCCACGGCCGCTGAGATCGAGGTTCGCTTCGGCAGCGAAGTACGCGTGCTCGTCGAGGGCGTGACGAAGCTCTCCAAGATCCAGTTCGCCTCGCGGGAAGAGGCGGAGGCTGAGAACTACCGCAAGATGATCGTGTCGATGGCTGAGGACATCCGGGTGATCGTCATCAAGCTCGCCGACCGCCTGCACAACATGCGCACCCTGTCGTTCCTCGGCAAGCAGAAGCAGTTGCAGAAGGCCAAGGAGACGCTCGAGGTCTACGCACCGCTGGCCCACCGGCTCGGCATCCACTCCATGAAGTGGGAGCTCGAGGACCTCGCCTTCGCCACGCTCTACCCTCGCAAGTACGCCGAGATCGAGTCGATGGTCAACGAGCGGCGCGCCGACCGTGAGCGGTTCGTCAGCGAGGCCGGCTCAACGCTGATGGGCGAGCTGCAGGCCGTCGGGATCAAGGCCGCGATCGCCGGCCGCGCCAAGCACTTCTACTCCATCTACGAGAAGATGACGCGGCGCGGCAAGGAGTTCAACGAGATCTACGACCTGACCGCCATGCGCGTCCTCGTCGAGTCCGACCGCGAGTGCTACGGCGCGATCGGCATGATCCATTCGCTCTGGAAGCCGATGCCGGGACGCTTCAAGGACTACATCGCTGTGCCCAAGTCCAACGGCTACCAGTCGCTGCACACGACGATCATCGGGCCGCACGGCAAGCCGCTGGAGATCCAGGTACGCACGTTCCAGATGCACCAGCGCGCCGAGTACGGCGTGGCCGCCCACTGGCTGTACAAGGAGCGGACCGCCGTCGCCACCGAGTGGCTGACCGATCTCGTCGAGTCGCCGGAGGGCGAGGGCTTCATGGTCGACCTCCGCACGGGCCTCGTCGACGACGAGATCTACGTCTTCACGCCCAAGGGCGAGCTGAAGGCCCTCGCCACCGGGGCGACGCCGCTCGACTTCGCCTACGCCGTGCACACGGATGTCGGGCATCGCTGCGTCGGCGCCAAGGTCAACGGTCGCATCGTCCCGCTGTCGGCCACCCTCAAGTCCGGTGACATCGTTGAGGTACTCACGTCGAAGGGCGAGCGCGGCCCCTCGCGGGACTGGATGGGCATCGTCACCACGAATCGCGCGCGCAACAAGATCCGCGCGTGGTTTGCCCGCGAGCAGCGCGAGGACACCGAGCAGAAGGGTCGAGATCTCCTGCAGGCCGCCCTGCGCCAGAACAAGCTGCCGACACAGCGCATCGCATCGTCACCCGTGCTCGCCGGCGTGATGCGGGAGATGGGCTATCGCAAGGCCGAAGAGTTCTACGTCGCCCTCGGCGCCGGCAACATCACCGTGCCGCAGGTGATCCAGCGGCTGCTGGCGCACATGAAGACGGAGGAGGTCGAGACCGACCCGACCCCCGCCCGGCGCAGTGGCGGCCGCACGCGCGCCCTCGACTCGAACTCCTACGGCGTCGTCGTCGATGGCGTGGCCGACAAGGGCGTGATGGTGCGGATGGCGAAGTGCTGCACCCCTGTGCCCGGGGACGACATCGTCGGTTACATCTCCGTTGGTCGGGGGATCACGATCCACCGCGGTGACTGCCCCAACTCGCGTCAGCTCGCACGCACACCCGAGCGCATGACCCAGGTGGACTGGAGCGGCGAGGATCCCGAGGCCTCGTTCCGCGTCGGCATCTCCGTCGAGGCCTGGGACCGACCGCGCCTCCTCGAGGACGTCGGCCGAACCGTGGCCGAGCACGGCTGCAACGTGGTCGAGTACGGCGGGCACGTCAGCGAGGGCATGTCGCGCAACTGGTACGTGCTCGAGATCGGCGACCTGCGGGGCCTCAAGGCCGTGCTCGCCGCGTTGCGCCAGATCGACTCGGTCGTCGATGCCTTCCGCATCACGCCGGGCGACCGCACCTGACGTTTCTGAGCCCGGGTCCAAAAACGTCAAGAACGCACGTTCCTAGACCCGGGTCCAAAAACGTCAGGCGCGGGCGCCGGGGCCGTAGGCGCAGGGGTTGACGAAGCCACGATCGAAGCGGGCCGGGTCGAGATCGGCCACGTCGATGAAGGGCGTCTGGCCGGTGGCCAGATCGGCCATCACGCGGCCGGCGGCCGGGGTGGACTTGAGTCCGTGGCCGGACCAGCCGGCGCAGAGCAGCAGGTTCTCGGTGCCGGGCACAGCGCCGACGAGGGGGTGCCAGTCGGGGGTCGCGTCGTAGGCGCCGCCCCAGCCGCCGACGAGGGGCGCGTCGGCGAGGGAGGGGAAGCGCTCGGCGAGCGGGCCGCGGATGGCGGCCTCATAGCCGTCGAGCAGTGGCAGCTGACAGTCGTCGCGCACGTCGATCACCGGAGTGTCGGGCTGGTAGGCGACCACCCAGATGTCGCGGCCCGCGGCAGAGCGTACGACGACGTTCGAGACGGCGTCGCTGGTGACCGCGGCGGGAGCAATTTGCCCGGGCGCGAGACGCAGCACGGCGACCTGGATCCGCACGAGGCTGAAGGGCACCTCCCAGATGTCGGTGAGGAGCTCGGGCGACCAGCCGCCCGTCGCCACGATCACCTGACCCGCCTCGATCGTCTCCCCATCAGCCAGACGGACGCCCGTCGCACGGCTTCCCGTCATCAGCACCTCGGTCACCTGGGCGTGCTGGCGCAGCTCGAGGCCGCGTCCGAGGGCATCCATGAGCCACGAGGCGATCATCAGCCGGCTGTCGCAGATGCCGCCGGCCGGCTCGTACGCGGCGGCAGCGACGCCGTCGAGCGACAGC
>CAJCBN010000489.1 GCA_903960645.1 uncultured Actinomycetes bacterium
CCACGCCTCGTCGCACTTGTTGCGCGCCTGGACGAGGCCGTGGGAGGTCGCGAAGACGATCAGCGCGAGGATGACCAGGAGTGCGATGACGACGATGACGATGATCATGGACGCAGTGTCGTCGTCGAATGGCGTGTTGTCAGGCTGCGGCGCGAATCAGTGCGACGAGCGCGGCGACGCCGAGTGCGATCGGCTGCTCGGCGATCCACTCGTCGGGACGGTGCGCATGATCACCGCGGGTGATGCCGATGCCGACGCTGGGGATGCCGCGGGCGTGGCCGGCGTTCGCGTCGGTCGAGGCGAGGTGCTCCTCGGCGGTGCCGAGGCCGACGGCGCTGCGCGCGGCGCGGGCGAGTTCGAGCAGCGGCTCGCCCGGCAGGTTCGCGCCGCCGGGCCGGTTGCCGACCTGCTCGAGCACGACGGTGAGGCCCGCGGGCACGTCCACCGCGACGGCGCGCTCGACGCGGGCGGCGGCGGCATCGACGGAGCGCTGGTCCGCGTGGCGGATGTCGACCAGCAGCTCGGCGTGATCGGCGATCGCGTTGATCGCGGTGCCGCCCGAGATCGTCCCGATGTTGATCGCGGCGGGCGGTGCGCAGGCGAGGATGCGCTCGCCGATCGCGATCGCCTGGTGCACGGCGCTGGGACGACCGCGATCCGTCCACGAGTGCCCGCCGGGTCCGGTCACGGTGACGCGGTGGCGGACCGAGGCGATGCCGCCCACGGCCAGGCTGTCGATGCCGTGTCCCTCGATCGCGATCAGTCCGCGCACGGGCTCGCGATCGAGCAGCGCGCTGACCCCGCGCAGATCGCCGAGGCCCTCCTCACCGACGGTGAAGGCGATCAGGACGGGGGAGGAGGGCGGTGCGAGCACGAGCTCGCGGGCGACGTGCAGGAGCACTGCGATGCCGAGTGCGTTGTCGCCGATGCCGGGGCCGATCAGGCGCCCGCCCTCCCGGCGCACGGTCAGCGGGGTGTCGGCCGGAAAGACCGTGTCGAGATGCGCACACACGGCGAGCGCTGGCCCGTCATCGCCGATCCGTGCAACCACGTTGCCCACGTCGTCGAAGGCCGCATCGAGGCGCAGTGCATGCAGGCGGGCGAGCACTTCCTCGCCGCGCAGCCGCTCCGCAAAGGTCGGCGCGGGGATCAGGCAGAGGGCCTCCGCAGCGTCGCTGATACGCGCCACGGCCTCGGCATCGGGGATTCGCGTAGCAGCCACGGAGAGAGGGTAACGGGAATATCCGCTACACACGTGTGAGGAGTTTTTCGCACATTGCGGCTACACTGCGTCCTCACCGATCGGCCCTCGGGCCTCGACCGGGAGATCTTATGGCTGAAGACCAGACCCTTTTCGCGTCCGTCATCGAGCAGCATTTGGCGCTCAAGCGCCGTAATGCCGAGCTCGAGCCCGACATGCCGCTGGAGGAGTTCATCCCCGCGGATCCGTTCGACAACCACGCGCTCTTCAAGACCGAGGCCGATGCCCAGTCCGAGGAGGAGGAGACCGGCGAGCATCCGGCCGTCCGCCTCGAATGGGACGAGGACCCGCTGGTCGATCCGACGCTGGAGGCCACCGGCTGGGCCGAGACCACCGCATCGGGCGAGTTCGACTGGGAGAGCTAGTCCGGCTCCCGCCCCGCGGGAACCAGGTAGCTCAGTCGGTTCGTCGCAGCGCCTCGCGGATGCGTCCGCCGATCAGCTCTGCCGCCGCCAGCGCGCCTTCGATGTGACCGGCATGATCCGGCCCCGTCTCGGTCGAGGCGAGCCACAGTCGCTCGTGGATCGCCTCGCGCCAACGCGGATCCCCGTACGTCTCGTACGCCGTCAGGTGCTCAACGCCGGCCGGTGACGTCCAGCACTCGCTGCGCCAATCCTGCAGGTGGAGTGTGCGTGGGCGTCGCGCCTCCTCGCCGAACAGCGCGACGAGCTGGTCGATGACGGCAGCCGGCGTGAGCGCCACAGTGGAGGGGGAGGCGAACCCAAACAGCGCCGCCCCAGCCCCGTTGGGACCGGAGAGGTCGTGCACCTCGCGCAGTGGGCCGACGTAGCTCACGGCGGCGCCGGCCAGTCCGCGGGCACGCCAGAACGGCGTCTCGTACTCCGCGACGGCCTTCGCCATCGCGCCCATCCAGACGGGCGTGCGCCGGGCGAGCTGCGCGATCTCGTCCGGCAGCGGCGGCTCGATCGCGATGTCGGCAACCGCCAGCGCGGGCGGCAGGGCCAGCACCACATGGCGCGCACGCACCGTGCCGCCGGCATGGTCGACGTCCACCTGCCCGGAGGCGTCGATGCGGAGCGCCCGCACCGGCGTGTTCAGGTGGAGTGACGCGCCGAGCTGCGCGGCGAGGGTGAGCGGCAGCGCCTGCGTGCCGTCAGCGAGGCGCAGCGCCGGGGCGTCGATGGGGTTGCCCGCGAGGCGCTGCACGCCGTCGCTCGTCTCGAACAGGGCATCGCCCGCGAGGTGCTGCGGGTGGGTCGGCAGATCGTGCGCCGCCACGAGCTGATGCACGCGGTGCTCGTCGGCCCAGAACCACGAGGCGCCCAGGTCGACGGCCGAGCCGTCGGAGCCGGGCACGGAGAGCAGGCGCCCGCCGACGCGATCGCGCGCCTCGAGGAGCACGACGTCTTGGCCATCA
>CAJCBN010000490.1 GCA_903960645.1 uncultured Actinomycetes bacterium
CACAGCTTCAGGACGTGCAGGCGCGGGCGCAGCGCGAGCTGGAGCGCGTCAGCGGCATGACCGCCGAGGAGGCCCGGGCGCAGCTGCTGGGGCGCGTCGAGGAGTCGGCCCGCCACGATGCGGCGCGGCTCGCCCGCCGCATCGAGGAGGAGGCCAAGCAGGACGGGGACCGCCGCGCCCGTTCGATCATTGGCACCGCCATCCAGCGCACCGCCTCGAGCTACGCCGCCGCCACCACCGTCACGACGGTGCCGCTGCCCTCCGACGACATCAAGGGGCGCATCATCGGCCGCGAGGGGCGCAACATCCGCTCGCTCGAGACGATAACGGGGGTCGACATCATCATCGACGACACCCCCGGGGCCGTCGCGCTGTCGGCCTTCGACGGCGTCCGCCGCGAGATCGCGCGCATCACGCTCGAGAAGCTCGTCGCCGACGGCCGCATCCACCCGGCCCGCATCGAGGAGACGTACTACCAGGCCAAGCAGGAGATCGAGGAGAAGATCCGCGAGGCCGGCGAGCAGGCCTCGTTCGAGGCCAACGTGCCCGGGATCGATCCCGACCTGCTGCTGATCCTCGGCCGCCTCAACTACCGCACGTCGTACGGCCAGAACGTGCTCAAGCACTCGCTCGAGTGTGCGCATCTGGCCGCGATCATGGCGATCGAGCTCGGTGCCGACGAGCGCGTCGCGCGCCGCGCCGCCCTGCTTCACGACATCGGCAAAGCCGTTACGCACGAGGTCGAGGGACCGCACGCGATGATCTCCGGCCAGTTCTGCCGCAAGCACGGTGAGAGCGAGGCTGTCGCTCACGCCGTCGAGGCCCACCACTACGACGTCGAGCCGAACTCGCTCGAGGCCGTGCTGGTGATCGCGGCAGACGCCATCTCGGCCGCCCGGCCCGGCGCCCGCGGCGAGAGCCTCGAGCAGTACGTCAAGCGCCTCGAGGCACTGGAGGAGATCGCGATGCGCAAGCCGGGCGTCGAGCGCTGCTTCGCCATGCAGGCGGGACGCGACGTGCGCGTGATGGTCAAGCCCGGCGAGGTCGACGACGACATGGCCGCGCAGCTCGCCCGCGAGATCGCGGCGGAGATCGAGGACTCGCTCGAGTACCCCGGCCAGATCAAGGTGACCGTGATCCGCGAGTCCCGCACCAGCGAACTCGCCCACTAGGTCCATGCGGCGCTTCCACGTCACGACGTTCGGCTGCCAGATGAACGTGCACGACTCCGAGCGGATCAAGGGCATGCTCGAGGCCGCCGGCATGGGGGAGGCATCCTCGGAGGAGCAGGCCGACGTGCTCGTCTTCAACACCTGCACGATTCGCGAGCGGGCCGATGATCGCCTCGTGCAGCGCCTGCACAACGCGAAGAACCGCAAGGACGACAACCCCGACCTGCAGATCATCGTGGCCGGCTGCTGGGCCGAGTCCACGCGACACGCCATCTTCCGTGACTTCCCCTGGGTTGACGCCGCCGTCGGCCCTGGCCGCATCGGTGCGCTCCAGCAGGTGCTCGAGGCCACGGGGGACGACGATCGCGGGGCGTTCGGCTCGTTCGACGACTTCGCCGCCGACCTCCCGAAGCGCCGCGAGCGGCACTTTCAGGCGTGGCTCCAGCTCTCCATGGGCTGCAACAGCGTCTGCAGCTACTGCATCGTCCCGAGCGTCCGGGGCCGGGAACGCTCCCGCCACCCGCGCGAGGTGCTGGCCGAGGCGCACGCGCTTGCCGCGGACGGCGTCACCGAGGTGATGCTGCTCGGTCAGAACGTCAACTCCTACGGCCGCGACCTGCCGCCCGCCGAGCGCTGCACGTTCGCCGAGATGCTGCGCGCCGTCGACGCGGTCGACGGGATCTCGCGCATCCGCTTCATGAGCCCGCACCCGAAAGACATGCGTGGCGACGTGATCGCCGCCATGGCCGAGGCACCCGCCGTCTGCCACCAGCTGCACCTGCCGCTCCAGTCCGGCTCGTCGCGGATCCTCAAGCGCATGCGCCGCACCTACGACAGCGAGCGCTTTCTCGACCTGGTCGGGCGCCTGCGCGTGGCGATGCCCGACATCAGCCTGACCACCGACGTGATCGTCGGCTTCCCCGGCGAGACCGAAGAGGACTTCCAGGAGACCCTGCGGGTCTACGACGAGGCGGCGTTCGATCACGCCTTCACCTTCATCTACTCGCCCCGCAACGGCACCGAGGCCGCCGGCTTCGACGACCAGGTGCCCGATGACGTCAAGCACGAGCGGCTCGA
>CAJCBN010000491.1 GCA_903960645.1 uncultured Actinomycetes bacterium
CGAGACCCACTTGGCCTTGGCGGCACGGCCCTGGCGGGCGGACTGGGTGTCAGAGAAGGCCACGCCGATGTTGAGCAGCTCGCGCGCCTGCTTGTCCGTCAGCGCCTGATTGCCGTTCGCGGCGTACTCGGTCTGGATGACCAGCGAGACGATGAAGCAGATGAGATTCGGGTTCACGCCCGGCGGCACGAGGGAGCTGTTGGCGGCGGCGGCGCACGCCCCGGCAACCGGGCTCGAGACGTCGGCATTCGGCGCCGCGCCGCGCACCCACTTGACGCTGCGCGACGTCGCCTGTAGCCCACCCGTCGTCGTCGCCACGACCTGGAACTCGAGCGTGTTCGCCGGGACGGCGGCGACCTTGAGCGCGCAGGACCAGAGGGCGCTGGACGAGCCGGCCTTGACAACGAGGTCGGGCGAGCAGGCAGCCGCAGGGACATTCGTCGAGGCACCGTCGGGCGTCGTCTGGCGGAGCGCGAAGGATGCGACGTCACCGCTGCAGACCTTCGGCATGCCCCACGTCACAAGGATCTGATCGCCGTAGCCGGACTGCTCGTAGTCGACGACGCCGAAATTCCAGTTGCTCGACGCGCACTCGGGCATCACCGGCGTGACCGGAGCCGATGGGTCGGACGCACCGCTCGTGGCGAAGGCTGTGGTGGCAGTGACGTAGAAGACGTAGCTCGTGCCATTGGTGAGGCCGGTCACAGTGCACGACGTCGCTGGTGGCGTCGCCGTGCAGCTCGCGCCACCAGGGTAGGCTGTAGCGGTATAGCTCGTGATCGGTAGACCGCCGTCGATCGCGGGTGCCGTCCACGACACCGTCGCCCGCGCATTCCCTGCCGTCGCGGTGACGCCGGTAGGTGGAATGGGCGCCGTGACGAGCGTCGTCAGCTCACCCATCGCTATCTGACTTCCAGACGCCCAGCGAACGATGGTCAAGGTGCCCGTGCTGAGGATCGTGACGGTCTCGGTCGCTCCATTGGCAATCCAGCAGCCGCCGAGGCTCGAGCAGGGCATGCCACCGATCGCGTAGGTGCCAGTGCCATCCTCGAGCGTGATGTGGTGATGGGGGGTGTCTGCAGGCGAACCGGCGTTACGAATCTGAAACGTGTCGCCCGCCGCTCCCAGCACGGTCCCCGGCGTAATCCAACCAGGCTCGTCGCCGACCTCGACGACGGTCGAGATCGCCCTCGCAGACGCTCCAGGCACGACAACGAGCGCCAGAGCAACTGCAGCGGCGAGGATCAGCACATGACGAAGGCGCGTGACAGTTCGCATTTCGTCACCCTATCATCGCCACGCGTCCAACTCGCGCTCAAACTGGATGCCCGGTCGCCGCAAAGCAGTGCGACGTGACCGACTACTCCATCAGCCCCGTCGCCTCCATGAAGAGCAGCACGACCAGCAGGGCGAACGGCAGCAGGGCCACGAAACTGATGATCGAGCGCTCGCCCCTGCGGACGATGGCGAACAGTCCGATCAGCCCACTGAGCAGGATCAGCACCCACGTGAATGCGAGGGGGTTGACGCCCTGGTCGCGCGAGTCCGTGGCGATCAGGACGATGAGGACCGCGAAGGCGATCCCCGTCAGCACCGCGCCGACGACGCCGGTGCGCGTCGTGGGCAGCACTGCGCGTCGTTCGCTTGCCACCATGGCACAACCCTAACGGCGGGTGCTGGCGTTGCGTACGAAGAACGCCGCTGGAAGTCGTCGGCGAAGCGCGGAAGGTGCCCGACCCCACCGCGCCCCGTGTCCCGTCGAACCTGCTTTATGCAGGTGGGTCCCCCGCTCGACGCGACCGGGTGAGGGTGGCGCCGGGACAGACAGGGTCCCATTGGTAGGAACATCGGCTCGAGCGCAGATCATGGAGCGCAGCGGGATCGAGCAACCGCAGCGTACAGGCAGCCGCTAGCCGGTGACATTCGACGGTGTCGCCGAGCCGGCGATGCCGCGCATGACGAAGGTCTGGCGTCGAGTGAAGGTACCGCCACCCTTGATCTTGAACTGCGTCGTCAGGCGCACGCGGCGCGACCCGGTCGCCAGAAGCGACGGGGCGATCGTGCAACGCAGCGTCACCGTGCCGGCCTGCTTGGGCGACTTCGACGCTCGGCACAAGGGACGCAGCCCGCGCGCGTCGCGCCGGCTCTGGCGTGTGACGTCGAGCGCTGCGACCTGCGAGAGCGCGCCCGGGCCGTTGACCGCGATCTGCGTGATGATCGTGGAGCCGTTCTGCCTGATACGACCCACGCCGAGCGGCGGCGCCGGGGCAACGCGGGCGGCCTTCGCGGCAGCGCCGGC
>CAJCBN010000492.1 GCA_903960645.1 uncultured Actinomycetes bacterium
AAGCTCCTCGGGTTGGATTCGAACCAACAACCCTCCGATTAACAGTCGGATGCTCTGCCGTTGAGCTACCGAGGAATGCGGCGGAAGCATAGCCCGAACCAGCGGGCCTGCGGCGCGCTAGCGATCGGGGACGTTCATCGACCGGAGCTCGGTGCGGAGCGCCACGGAGGCGCGCTGCAATTCGGATAGCCGCAGCATCTCCTCACCCGTCGCGGAGCCGTCTTCGACGCGCACGCGCAGCGGGCCGACCTCGTCGTCAACGGACCGCAGCTGCACCTGCAGCACGAGTTCACGGAGAGCCACGCGGGCTGCGGCATCGTCGGGGATGATCCCCGCGGCGGGGTCCCAACGGCCGACCAACGCGTACAGCTCGGCGACGACGTCCTCGGATCCGGGCGGCGTCTCAGGGTCCTCGCCCACGAGCCGGGCCCGGACCCACGGGACCAGCGCCTGATGGGACGGATCCCGCAGCGCAGGCGCCGTCTCCTCAAGCGCATCGAGCCCGTCGAACGGCAGGGCGAGGCAGGCGGCGAGCAACTCGCGCTCCACGCGGGTGCGCTGGTCAAGGCGCTTACGGGCGCGATCGAGCGCACCGTCCTGCGCCAGCGGCTGGCCGATCCGCGCGCCGCGCGTAAGGCGCGCCTCGAGCTCAGCGTCGAGCTTGAGCACGTCGGCAACCCGGCGCACCTGGGCGACGCGATCGGGTGTCGGCGGCGCCTCGGACAGGATCGTGCGCAGCTGGGCGTAGACGGCGTCGATCCCGATCTCGTCGCGGCGGGCGAGGGCACGACCGACGAGGAAGGCGAGCACGCTGACCGCGCCGGCGAACGCCTGCTCCACCGCCTCCTTGCCGCCCTCGGCGATCTCGGCCGGATCCTGGCCGGCGGGCAGCGGGACGATCTTGACCTCGAAGCCCTTCTGCTCGGCGAGGCGCATGCCACGCAGGGCGGCATCCTGACCGGCCTGATCGGCGTCGAAGGCGAGCACGAGCGTGGCGCACAGACGGCGCAGCTCGGTCAGCTGCTCCTCCGTCAGGCTCGTGCCCATCGAGGCGACGGCCTCGTCGACGCCGACGGCGTGCAGCGCGATCACGTCGGTGTACCCCTCGACGATGACGGCGCGCCCGCGCTTGGCGATCGGTCCGCGGGCATGATGCAGGCCGTAGAGCAGTTTGCCCTTGTGGAAGAACGGGCCCTCCGGCGAGTTGATGTACTTCGGCCCCTCGACGCCGGGCATGACGCGCCCAGCGAACCCGCGCACCCGGCCGCGGCCGTCGAAGAGTGGAAAGACGATGCGGCCACGCAGGCGGTCGATCGGCCCGTTGCGCCCCTCGCTGGCGACGCCGGACGCGACCAGCTCCTCGTTCGTATACCCCTTGCCCTTGGCGCCCTGGACGACCCGCTCCCACGCGTCGGGGGCGAAGCCGATGCGCCAGTGGGCGATCAGCTCCGGCCCGAGCTTGCGCTCGACGAGGTACGCGCGGGCGGCCTCGGCCTCCGGGCTGTCCTTGAGAACGCGCTCGTAGTAGGCACAGGTCTCCTCGAGCAGCCGCTCGACGCGCTTCTCGCGTTCGATCTCCCGCGCCTCGTTCGGCGACAGCTCCTCGTACTCGATCGGCACGCCGTAGCGCTCGGCGAGTCGCTCGACGGCCTCGGGGAAGTCGCAGGCCTCGAGCTCCATCACGAACTTGAAGACGTCGCCGCTGACCCCACAGCCGAAGCAGTGGTACAGCTTCTGCGCGGGCTCGATCGAGAAGCTCGCCGTCTTCTCGTCGTGGAACGGGCAGCGCGCCATCGCGCGGATGCCCTGCTGGCGCACCTGGCCGGTGCGCGCAGCGACCAGCTCGACGAGGTCGGCGCGCTCGCGCACCTTTTCGACCGTCGCGCGGTTGATCCGGCCCGCCACGCCTAGAACCGCCAGGCGCTCGGCTCGAAGCGGTCCCGATAGGCGCGCAATGCGTAGCGGTCGGTCATGCCGGCCACGTGGTCGACGACCCGGGTCTCGAACGGATCGTCCGACGGAGGCACCTCATCGGGATGCTCGAGGTACCACGCGAACAGGGACTGCACGACGTTGCGGATGCGCGCGCGCTCGGTCTCGGTCGCCGGTCGCATGTAGACCTCGTCGAACATGAAACCGCGCAACTCCAGGAGTGCCTCGGCGTACGGCGGCGTCTGCTGGATGTCCTCGATCCGTGCAGACTCCTCGACCAGGTCGTGGACCAGCGCGTCGATGCGCCGGGCGGCCGTCGAGCCCAGCAGTGCCACGGGACCCGACGGGAGACGTGCGGGGTCGAGCACGCCGGCGCGCACGGCGTCGTCGATGTCGTGGTTGATGTAGCCGAAGCGGTCGACCAGCTTGACGATGCGGGCCTCCGGCGTCCGCGGCACGACCGGGCCGGTGTGGTTGAGGATGCCGTCGCGCACCTCGTCGGTGAGGTTGAGGCCACGGCCGCCGCGCTCGAGATGCTCGACCATGCGCAGGGAGTGCTCGTTGTGGTGGAAGCGCCGACCAAAGCGCTCCTCCAGCGCGTCGGACAGCGCCTCCTCACCCGTGTGGCCGAACGGCGGATGGCCGAGGTCGTGGCCGAGCGCGATCGCCTCTGTCAGGTCCTCGTTGAGCCCGAGCGCCCGCGCCACGGCGCGCGCGATGCCCGTCACCTCGAGCGTGTGCGTGAGGCGCGTGCGGAAGTGGTCGCCCTCGGGCGCGATGAAGACCTGCGTCTTATGCTTGAGGCGCCGGAAGGCCTTCGAGTGGACGATGCGGTCGCGGTCACGCTGGTACGGCGTCCGCAGGCGGCAGTCGTCTTCGGGGTGCGCCCGCCCGCGCGAGTCGGCCGTGCGGGTCGCCCACGGCGCCAGCCGGGCATCCTCTTCACGCAGCATCCGCGCGAGGAAGCCGTCGGCCACCGGGCCGGCCAGCGCGGCCTCGCGCTCCGCGGGGGGAAGGTCGTTCACACCTCGTAGCGTAGTCAACGCCCAGCAGTCGGGCAGCGGGGTGCGCGGCTTACGCGGACGCGCCTCAGATGATCACGGGGACGGTGCCCCCGTCGACGCCCCAGGCGGAGCCGGTCACGTACGAGGACCGCGCGCTGCACAGGAGCGCGATCACGTCGGCGATCTCCTCAGGCTCGGCCATGCGGCCGATCGGGCGTCCCGCCCCCGCCTTGGCCAGCGCGTCCTCGCGCGTCCCCTCGCCCTTGTTCTGGTCGGCGAGGCCACCCTCGGCGAGCCACGTGGGCGTGTGCGTGGGGCCCGGACAGACGGCGTTGACGAGCACGCCGTGCTTCGCCTCCTGATCCGACACGAGCTTGGAGTACGACAGCAGCGCCGCCTTCATCACGCTGTAGTCGGGCATGCCGCCCGACGGACGCTTGCCCGCGGTGGACGACACGAGCACGACGCGGGCCTGATCGCTCGCGCGCAGGTGCGGCAGCGCGGCGCGGGTGGCGCGGATGTGGCTCATGAGGTTGAGCTGGAAGCCCTCCTCCCACTCCGCGTCGGTGACGTCGTCGAGCTTGCGGGCCACGGCGAAGCCGACGTTGGCCACCAGCGCATCGAGCTGGCCGAAGCGCGCGACCGTGGCGGCCACGGCGGCCTCGGGCACGCCCGGAGCGGCGAGATCCCCGGCGAAGGCGAAGGCCTCGGCCCCCAGGCCCTCGAGCACGGTGACCGTCTCGTCGAGCCCGGCCTGCCCGCGCGCGGCGACGGCGATCCGTGCGCCCTCACGGGCCAGCAGCTCCGCGGTGGCACGGCCGATGCCCGCCG
>CAJCBN010000493.1 GCA_903960645.1 uncultured Actinomycetes bacterium
CCGCCACTGGGCTCCATGCACCAAAGGCGTCTGACCCCGGAAATGCCGAAGCGCGGCACCGACCGACACCCCTCCGGAGGAACGCCGCTCTGCCGCGCGCGTCTTCTTTTGCGTGATCAAGGTCGGTGGTAGAGACCCTCCTCGGGCAAAGCGCCAACACCACACGCTCGACTCCGAGCGAACCCCGAACTGACCACGCCTGTCCGAAGGGGTCAGACGCCTTTGATGCACTCCGCCACGAGCTCGATGTCTCCCTTCAATGCCACTGGGCTCCATGCACCAAAGGCGTCTGACCCCGGAATGACCGAAGCGCGGCACCGACTGGCACCCCTCCGGAGGAACGCCGCTCTGCCGCGCGCGTCTCTTTTTAGCCGGCGGTCTCGACGAGGTCCTTGGTGAACCCCGTCAGGATCTCGTGGCCGGACTCGGTGACGACGACCTGGTCTTCGATGCGGATACCCCACTGGCCGGGGCGGTAGATGCCGGGCTCGACGGTGACGATCATGCCCGGCGCGAGGACGTCCTCGGAGCCCTTGCGCAGTGTCGGAGCCTCGTGGATGTCGAGACCGGTGCCGTGGCCGAGACCGTGGCCGAACAGCTCGCCACACCCCCCAGCGGCGATGACCTCGCGAGCCGTTGCGTCGCACGCGCCGCCGAGGGCGCCCGGGCGCACGGAACCGAGGCCGGCGAGCTGGGCGTCGAGCACGAGCTGGTAATCGGCGGCCGCCTCGGGCGCGGGCGCGCCACCTGCCGCGAACGTGCGCGTGCAGTCGGAGCAGTAGCCGCTCTCGCCGCGCGCACCGATATCGACCGTCACGAGGTCGCCGCGCGCGATCACCGTCGGGCCTGGCTCGCAGTGCGGCCGCGCGCCGTTGGCACCTGCCGCCACGATCGACTCGAACGACAGCGCCGGGAAGCCCGCCTCGCGGATCGTGCGCTCGATCTGCCAGGCGACGTCGGCCTCGGTGCGCCCCACGAGCGTGCCGTTGGCGATGTCGGTGTAGACGACCTCGAGGATGTCGGCCGCGTGGCGCGTGGCCGCAATCTCGGTGGCGCTCTTGACGCGGCGCAGGCGCTCGATGACGTCATCGGCCAACACCAGCTCGACGCCGGCGGGCGCGAGGCCGCGCAGGCGGTCGGCCAGCGCGTAGGGCAGCGCGCCCTCGAAGCCGACGCGGGTGCAGCCCGGCGCGTACTCGCCGAGCGCCTCGACGGTCATGCCCGCGATGTCACGCTCGAGGATGACCACGTCGAGCAGCGTCCGCAGGTGCTCCACCCCGTCGGCGTAGCGGAAGTCGGTGACGAACACCGCGCGCTCCCGCGACAGCACGACGATCCCGTTGGTGCCCGTGTAGCCGGTCAGGTAGCGCACGTTCACGAGGTTCGTGACGAGCAGCGCGTCGATACCGTCGAGGGCGGCGATGGCGCGATCGAGGCGATCGCGTCGCTCAGGCATGCGCCAGCGCCTCTTGCAGCCAGACGAGCGCCGCGCGGTAGCCGTCAGGCCCCTGCCCGCTGATTGAGTGGTCGACCACGTCGCGGATCACCGAGTGCCGCCGCCACTCCTCGCGCTGCTCGATGTCGGACAGGTGCACCTCGACCTTGGGGCCGGTGAAGATCTCGAGCGCATCGCGGATCGCATAGGAGTAGTGCGTCCAGGCGCCCGGGTTGATGATCAGCCCGTTGGCCCAGCCACGGCACTCGTGGATGTGGTCGATCACCACGCCCTCGTGGTTGCTCTGGTGACAGCGAGCGGTCAGGTTGAGCTCGCCGGCCCACGCGTAGACGCGGCTCTCGAGCTCGCTGAGCGTGAGCGTCCCGTACTGCGCCGGGTCGCGCTGGCCCAGCATGTTCAGGTTGGCGCCGTTGAAGACCGCAATCATGGGTGCAGTCTACGCGCCCCGGACCGCCGCGTGAACGGGGCGAAACGGTGTGCACCCATCGGGTTTTCTCCCACCGTAGGTGCACGGCGGCTCGTGCCGCAGCCCGCCTTGGGCGTCAGCGGCAGGCGCCGTCGACGGCAGCCGCGACGGCGTCATCGTCGAGCTCGACGCCCCACACCGGCTGGCCGGGTGCCTCGAGCAGGACGAAGCGGGTGCGGCCGGCCACGCGCTTCTTGTCGGAGCGCATCGCGGCGAGCACGGCGTCGGGCGCGACGTCCTCGGCGACCGTGGGCAGGCCCTGCCGGAGCAGCGCGCCCGTCACCTCGTCGGCGATCGCGACGTCGAGGCCCGCGTGCTCGACCGACAGGCTGAGCGCGGCGACCAGGCCAATGGCGATTGCCTCGCCGTGGAGGTAGCGCCCGTGGGCCGCGTGCTCGACGCCGTGGCCGATCGTATGGCCGAGGTTGAGGATCGCGCGGACGCCCTGCTCGGTCGGGTCGGCGGCGACGACGCGGTGCTTGAGGGCGGCGCAGCGGCGCACGAGCGTCCAGCGCTCGTCGTCGGTGCCGCGCTTGGCGGGCCACTCGCGCACGAGGTCCCAGAGCGGACCACCGGCGAGGAGACCGGTCTTGAGTGCCTCGGCGAAGCCCGCGCGCCACTCGCGGTCGGACAGCGTGGTCAGTAGGGCGGGGTCGGCGAGCACGGCGAGCGGCGGGTGGAAGCTGCCGACGTCGTTCTTGGCGGCCACGTCGATGCCTGTCTTGCCACCGATGCCGGCGTCGACCTGGCCAACCAGCGTGGTGGGACACGAGATCCAGTCGAGGCCGCGGCGGAAGGTCGCGGCGGCGAAGCCGGTGACGTCGGTCACGGCACCGCCGCCGATCGCGACGACGACATCGCGGCGCTCGAGCTCGGCCTCGGCGAAGGCGCGCCAGAGTGCCTCAACGTGCGAGAC
>CAJCBN010000494.1 GCA_903960645.1 uncultured Actinomycetes bacterium
GGCACCCACGACCGCTGAGCGAGGCCTGACGGGGTATCCTGCCGCCGTCCGAGAGGAAGACGAGATCCTGTGACCGACCGCCACGAACCCGGCACCACCGCAGAGCGCATCGCCCACCTCGAGGCGCTGCGCGTGCAGTCGGAGCACCTCGACCCGAAGGCCGAGGAGCGCCAGCGCGCCCGCGGCAAGGGTCTGGCCCGTGAACGCATCGTGGCGCTGTTCGATCCCGGCACGTTCCGCGAGATCGACCGCTACGCCCAGCATCGCAACGCCGAGCTGGCCGATCGCCGCCCGTACGGCGACGGCGTCATCACCGGCCACGGCCTGATCCACGGCCGCCGCGTCTTCGCGTTCTCGCAGGACTTCACCGTCTTCGGCGGGTCGCTCGGCGAGGTCTTCGCCGAGAAGATCTGCAAGGTGATGGATCTGGCCCTGCGCTACGGCTGTCCGATCATCGGCATCAACGACTCGGGCGGCGCGCGCATTCAGGAGGGCGTCGTCTCGCTTGGCGGCTACGCCGACATCTTCCAGCGCAACATCGACGCGTCTGGCGTGATCCCGCAGATCTCGCTGATCATGGGACCCTGCGCCGGTGGCGCGGTCTACTCGCCGGCCATCACCGACTTCATCCTGATGGTGCGGGAGACCTCGCACATGTTCATCACGGGCCCCGACGTGGTGCGCGCGGTGACGGGCGAGGAGGTCTCGATGGAGGAGCTCGGCGGTGCCGACTCCCACGCCGAGAAGAGCGGCGTCTGCCACCTCGTCTGCGAGGACGAGGCCGCGGCGATCGCAGATGCGCGTGCGCTGATCTCGTTCCTGCCGCAGAACAACCTCGACGCCGCGCCGTGGGCGCCGAGCGACGACCCGGCCGACCGCGAGTGCGGCGAGCTCGACGCGCTCATTCCGGACAGTCCGAACAAGCCGTACGACATGCACGCGGTGATCCGCTCGATCGTCGACGACGGGCTCTTCTTCGAGATCCAGCCGACGTACGCGATGAACATCCTGACCGGCTTCGCGCGCCTCAACGGACACTCGATCGGCATCGTCGGCAACCAGCCGAGCCAGCTCGCCGGCGTGCTCGACATCGCCTCGTCCGAGAAGGCCGCGCGCTTCGTGCGCACCTGCGACGCCTTCGGTATCCCGATTCTCACCCTCGTCGACGTGCCGGGCTTCCTGCCGGGCACCGAGCAGGAGTGGGGCGGCATCATCCGGCACGGCGCCAAGCTGCTGTACGCGTACGGTGAGGCGACGGTACCGAAGCTCACGCTGATCACGCGCAAGGCGTACGGCGGCGCCTACGACGTGATGGGTTCGAAGCACCTGCGTGCGGACGTCAACCTCGCGTGGCCGACGGCGGAGGTCGCGGTGATGGGGCCGGATGGCGCCGTCAACGTCGTGTACCGCAAGGAACTGGCGGAGGCGGCCGATCCGGAGGCGCGTCGCGCCGAGCTGATCGACGAGTACAAGGCGCGCTTTGCGAATCCGTTCACGGCCGCCGAGCGTGGCTTTATCGACGACGTGATCATCCCGCGCGAGTCGCGTCACGCGCTGATCGACGCGCTCGAGGCCTCGCTGACGAAGCGCGTCGAGCGCCCCCGCCGCAAGCACGGGAACATCCCGCTGTGAGCGAGCTCGAGCGCGACGAGGCAAAGGCCCGCGAGGAGCTCGCGATCGCAGCGGCCCTCCGCGTGGTGGAGCAGGACGGCCCGCTTGCCGGGCATCCGGCGTACCGCTCGGCGTGGCGCCGTCAGGCCGCCCGTGAGCAACTCGACAACGGGATGGACACATGAGCGCCCCGCCCTTCGACCGGATCCTCGTCGCCAACCGCGGCGAGATCGCGATCCGCGTCTTCCGCGCCTGCCGCGAGCTCGGCATCGGCACGGTCGCCGTCTACTCCGAGGCCGATGCTGCGGCGCCGCACGTGCGCTACGCCGATGAGGCCGTGCTGCTCGGCGCGGCTGCGCCGAACGAGAGCTACCTCAACATTCCGAAGCTGATCGACGCCGCCAAGCGCACAGGTGCGCAGGCGATCCATCCCGGCTACGGGTTCCTCGCCGAGAGCGCGCCGTTCGCGACGGCCGTGATCGAGGCGGGCCTGGTCTGGATCGGCCCGCCGCCGAGCGCGATCGACGCGATGGGCTCCAAGATCAACTCGCGCGTGCTGATGGCCGCGGCGAACGTGCCGATCGTCCCGGGCACGACGGAGGAGATCACCGACGCCGCGCGCGTGGTCGAGCTGGGCGAGCAGTACGGCTGGCCGATCGCGCTGAAGGCGAGCGCCGGTGGCGGCGGTCGTGGCCTCAAGGTCGTGCATGAGGCCGAGGACGCCGAGCGCCTGCTCGAGGCTGCCAAGCGCGAGGGCGAGGCGTGGTTCGGCAACGGCGCCGTCTACGTCGAGAAGTACGTCGAGGATCCGCGGCACGTCGAGATCCAGGTGCTGGCCGATACGCACGGCACCACGATCCATCTGGGCGAGCGCGA
>CAJCBN010000495.1 GCA_903960645.1 uncultured Actinomycetes bacterium
GACTAGACCTGCCCGGTCGCAGACGCGGGGCCGGTAGACTCCGAGCGTGGAGCAGCACTCCCTCCAGCCGCGCATCGAGCGCCTCCTGACCGAGGTCGAGAAGCCCAGCCGCTATATCGGCGGCGAGACGAACGAGACGGTCAAGCCCGACGCCGCCGTTCGCGTGGCCTTCGCCTACCCCGATGCGTACGAGGTAGGCATCTCGAATCAGGCCCTGCAGATCCTCTACGGGCTGGTCAACGACCGCACCGAGGCCGCCGCGGAGCGCGTCTACTGCCCGTGGCCCGACATGGCCGACGCCATGCGCCGCGAGGGCGTGCCGCTGTTCACCCTTGAGACGTGGCGCCCCGTGCGCGACGTCGACCTGTTCGGCATCACGCTGCAGGCTGAGCTGACGTACTCGAACGTGCTCGAGCTGATTGACCTCGCGCAGATCCCGCTGCGCGCGTCCGAGCGGGATGATCGTGACCCGATCGTGCTGGCCGGCGGCCCGAGCGCCTCCAACCCGATGCCCCTCGCGCACTTCATCGACGCGTTCTTCATGGGTGAGGCCGAGGAGGGGATGGAGCGCATCGTCGCCATCCTCGACGAGGTGAAGGGCCGTGAGGAGCGCCTCGACCGTCTGGCCGAGCTGCCCTTCCTGTACCTGCCCGCCCGCGGCGAGCAGCCCGTCGAGCGGGCGATCTTCGCCGACTTCGCGATCGACACGGCGCCGACGAAGCCGGTCGTGCCGTACGCCAGCGCGATCTTCTCGCGGGCCTCGGTCGAGGTCATGCGCGGCTGTACCCGCGGCTGTCGCTTCTGCCACGCGGGCACGTGGTACCGGCCGGTGCGCGAGCGCCCGGTCGAGGACGTCGTCACGGCGGGCCTCGCGCAGCTCGAGTGCACGGGCTACGACGAGCTGTCCCTCACGTCGCTCGCCACGAGCGACTACTCGGGCGTCGCCCGGGCGATCAAGGAGATCAAGGCGGCCAAGCCCGACCTGCACCTGTCGCTGCCCTCCAACCGTGTGGACACGGGCCCGGTGGCGCTCGCCGCGGCCGCCAACACCCGTCAGCGTTCGATCACGATGGCACCCGAGGCGGCGACGCAGCGGATGCGCGACATCATCTGCAAGACGATCACCGGCGAGATGATCGAGCAGGCGATCGACTCGGCCTTCGCGGCCGGGTACACCAGCCTCAAGCTGTACTTCATGATCGGCCTGCCGCTCGAGACCTTCGCAGAGGTCCAGGGCATCGTCGATCTCGGCTTCAAGGCGCGCGAGATTGGGCGCGCGCACCTCGGCGAGGGCGGCAAGTTCACCGTGCACGTCTCCGCCTCGAACTTCGTGCCGAAGCCGCACACGCCGTTCCAGTGGAGCGGCATGGCGCCGCCGGACCAGCTGCGCGTGAAGCAGGACTACCTGCGTCGCGCGCTGAAGGGGCGCCAGCTCAAGCTTTCCCTCCACGATGTGCGAACGAGCATGCTCGAAGGAGCGCTCGGTCGGGGAGATTCGATCACCGGGGATGTTCTCGAGACGGCGTGGCGCGCAGGAGCGCGCTTCGACGCCTGGTCGGAGCACCACCGCGAGGAGTTCTGGCGCGACGCTTTCGCCGCCGCCGGACGCGACCTCGAGGTGGAGGCGACGCGCGAGCGCGATCCCCTCGACCCGCTGCCGTGGGATCACGTGCGCAGCGGTGTTTCCAAGGAGTTCCTGCTGGATGAGTGGTGGCAGAGTCGCGCCGAACGGCCGACCGGGGATTGCCGATGGGATGGCTGCAGCGATTGCGGCGCCTGTGTCGGCCCCGTTCGGAACCGGTTGGTGGAGGCCTGATGCCGCACATTCCGCAGCGCCAACCGTGAGGATCGAGCTCCGCCTCGCCATTCGGGACCGCGCACGGTTCCTCAGCCATCTCGAGATGGTTGATCTGCTGCTGGCCGCGTTCCGTCGGGCCGGCTACGAGATCAGCCTCTCCAACGGCCTCCGTCCCCGGCCCGTCATCAGCCTCGCGCTCGCGCGCGGCGTCGGCGTCGCCTCCGAGGACGAGCACTGCACCATCGAGCTCGTGGGTGACAGCCACGACCTCGACGAACTGATCGAGCGCCTCGCGGCCACGTGCCCGCGCGGCGTCGTACCACTGGCTGCCCGACCTGCCGGCCCCAAGGCCGTCGCCGTCGGTGCCACCTACCGCATCGAGTTCGATGCACCGGGCGACCTCGTCGCCCTAGCCGTCGACGCGTACCGCGCGTCGCCGGAGCTTCCCATCGAGCGCCGCAGCCCGAAGCAGCGGCGCACCGTCGACGTGAAGCGCTTTGCCCCCGAGCCTCGGCTCGAGGGCAGCGCGATCGTCGTCGAGATTGCCATCCACGAGGATGGCTCCGCCAAGCCGGACGAGGTCGTCCGCGCGCTCACACGCTGCGCGAACGCCGACCTCCCGCTGGCTGGAGTCACCCGACTAGCCGTCGCCATGGCGCCCAAACCGGCGCGTATGGCGGCAACGGAGACCACATGAAGAAGATCCTGATCTCGGCCGATGCCTACGAGACGAAGGCGGCGTTGATCGAAGACGACCGCGTCGTCGAGACGTACATCGAGCGTGAGGAGCGACGTTCGCTGCTCGGCAACATCTACCTGGCCAAGGTTGACACCGTCCTGCCCGGCATGGAGGCGGCCTTCGTCGACGCCGGCATGGACAAGAACGCGTTCCTGCACGTGGCGGAGATCCGCATCGACGGGCTCGACCAGCGCGCACGTCGGTCCAAGCGCATCCAGGACCTCGTCAAGGGCGGCCAGTCGCTGCTCGTGCAGGTCACGAAGGACCCGATGAAGACGAAGGGCGCGCGCGTGACGATGGACGTCTCGCTGGCGGGCCGCTTCCTCGTCTACGTGCCGGACGGCGAGGGCGGTGGCGTCTCCAAGCGCCTGCCCGACGGTGAGCGCGACCGCCTGCGCGACCTCGTCAAGCAGCTCAAGCCGCGCCTCGGCGGCGGCCTGATCGTCCGCACCGCCGCGCGCGGGGCAGAGCTGGCCGAGTTGGAGCGCGATCTCGCGCTGCTGGAGGACCAGTGGGAGGGCATCCTCGAGCGCATCAAGAGCGCCAAGGCGCCGTCCCTGATCCACGCTGAGGTGGACATCGCCCTCAGCCTCGTTCGTGACGACTTCCGCCAGGACGTCGACGAGCTGATCGTCGACAACGAGGCGATGTACGACCGCATCGTGTCCTACGTGCAGGAGCGCAGCCCCGAGCTCGCCGACCGGGTCAGGCGCCACACGGCCCAGACCGAGCTGCTGCGCCGCTACGGCGTTGACGAGGCGATCGAGAGCACGCTCAAGCGCCGCGTCGACCTCCCGTCCGGCGGCTACCTGCTGTTCGACTACGCCGAGGCCTTCACGATCGTCGACGTCAACACGGGACGCTTTGTCGGCAAGGGCCGGCTGGAGGACACGATCCTCCACAACAACCTCGAGTCCGCCCGCGAGGTCGTCCGCCAGCTGCGGCTGCGCGATCTGGGCGGCATCATCGTGATCGACTTCGTCGACATGGAGTCGAAGACGAATCGCGACCAGGTCATCGCGGCGCTCAAGGAGGAGCTCGCGAAGGACCGGTCCAAGGTCTACCTCGTGTCGATCAGCCCGCTTGGGCTCGTCGAGATGACGCGCCAGAACGTCACGGACGGCGTGCGCGAGATCATGACCACCGAGTGCACCTGCTGCAGCGGTGAGGGGCGCGTCCTGAGCGACGAGACGATCGCCCTCGACAACCTGCGCACGCTCCGCCGTCAGGCGACGCTGTCGAGCTCGGAGGCGTTCCTCGTCGAGGCCAACGCCGCCGTCGCGGCGCGCATGATGGGCCCCGGCGGCACGCGCCTCGAGGAGCTCGAGCGCGACACCGGCAAGCACTTCTCGATCGTCGCCCTGGATGACGTGCCGCGCGAGCGCTGCGAGTTCGTCAAGCACGGCAAGGTCAGCGAGGTGCTGGAGGACGCGATCCCGGTCGAGATCGGCCAGGAGCTGGAGGTCAAGGTCTCCGAGCCGCACATGTTCCAGGCGGCCGACGCGGTCACGGTGATGGAGGGTGGCTACCGCGTGGTGATCGCCGGTGCCGGTCCGTACCTCGGCGAGACGCACCGCATCAAGATCGAGCGGGTCGGGCGCCTGGAGGCGCACGCCGTCCTGCTCGACGCCGCGCCGATCTCGGAGGAGGAGATGATCAAGATGGTCGATCCCCGCTCCGACGTGCACGAGCCGCCGCGGCTCGTCGGGGAGCGCATCGATCTTGAGGGCAACAAGCGCAAGGGCAAGCGCAGTCGGACACCGTCCGCGACGATCGATACGCCCACGGGCGACATGACGGCCTCCGTCGGGGAGGAGACCGAGCCGCTCGACAAGCCGGTCGAGCCCGAGGTGGTCGAGGAGGCAGTCCTGCTCGACGAGGACGGCAACCCGGTCGAGCGGCCCGCGCGCTCGCGCAGCCGCCGCAAGCCCGCCAAGGTCGATGGCGACACCGCTGCCGGCGAGGGTGATGATGAGTCGTCCGACGAGGACGAGGCTGACGATGAGACGACTGCCGATGGCACGCGGCCGAAGCGTCGTCGTCGCGGCCGTCGTGGCGGCGCCCGCCGTCGCACGGGCGTGGCCGGCGAGGAGGGCGCAGCGCCGTCCGACGGCGAGCAGGAGCGCGCTGAGGGTGGTGGGGATCGCGAGGAGGCCGTGTCGGCTCCCGCGGCGTCCGCCGAGGGCGTGGAGGGCGAGGGCCCGGCACGACCCAAGCGCCGCCGCAGCCGCGGTGGCCGTGGCCGTTCCCGTAGTGGCTCGGGAGCCGGTAACGGCGAGGGCGGCGGCAACCGCGAGGGCGGCAATGGTCGCGCCACGGTTCCGGGCGGGGACAGCGCCCGCTCCGAGGCGGACCCGAAGCCCCGTGCACCGCGCAGCGAGCGCCCGGACGCGCCCGCGCCGGAGGCTCCCAAGGCCGAGCCGAAGCCCAAGGCTCCGGCCAAGAAGAAGGGCCTGCTGGGGCGAATCCTCGGTAAGGACGCCTAATCAGGTGGCAGAGAAGCGGAGCCTTGGGCTTCGCTTCTCTGCTACGTTCTCGCCCGTTGCCGCAGGTCGCGGCCCGTCTTGAGGTCAAGCATGTTCGCAGTCATCGCAGTCGGCGGTAAGCAGTACCGCGTAATCAAGGGTGAGTACCTCGTCGTCGATCGCCTGGCGGTTGACGAGGGCGGCACGTTCGCGCCCGTCGTCGTGCTCGCCTCCGACGGCAAGACGACCGCCGCCACGGCCGATGCCTGCAAGGGCGTCAAGGTCTCGGCGCGCGTTCGCGAGCACAAGCTCGGCCCCAAGATCAACATCCGCACGTACAAGGCGAAGAAGAGCAGCTCGCGCCGCATGGGCTACCGCTCGCGGCAGAGCGTGATCGAGATCGAGTCGATCTCCTTCGGCAAGAGCACCCCGGCCAAGGAGGCTGACAGTGGCGCATAAGAAGGGCCTCGGCTCCTCCAAGAACGGTCGCGACTCCCAGTCGAAGCGGCTCGGCGTGAAGGTCTTCGGCGGTCAGACGATCCGCGCCGGCGGCATCATCGTGCGCCAGCGTGGCACGCGCTTCAACCCCGGCGCCGGCGTCGGCATCGGCGTGGATCACACGATCTTCGCCAAGCAGGACGGCATCGTCGAGTTCGGTCAGCGTCGCGGCAAGCGCTTCATCTCGGTCGTCTCGGCCGAGGCCTGATCCGGAGCACCGCCCGTGTTCTCCGACCGGGCGGCGATCTACGTCGCAGCGGGACGCGGTGGCGATGGCGCGGTCGCGTTTCGTCGCGAGAAGTTCGTGCCGCGCGGCGGCCCTTCGGGTGGTGACGGTGGCAACGGCGGCAGCGTCGTGCTCGTCGCCGACTCCTCGCTGCGCGACCTGACGGCGATCCGGAACAACCCGCACCTGACGGCCGACGACGGCCATGGTGGTGAGGGCTCCAACCGCACCGGCTCGATGGGCGTCGACCTGATCGTGCCCGTCCCGGTCGGTACGCAGGTGCTGGACGAAGACGACACGCTGCTGGTAGACCTCGCGCGTCCGGGGGCGACGGCGATCATCGCCCAGGGTGGCCGCGGCGGCGCGGGCAACCGCCGCTTCCGCACCGCCGTCCGTCAGGCGCCCCGCACGGCGGAGCTCGGCGGGCTGGGGGAGGAGCTGACGCTCACGCTCCAGCTGAAGCTGCTGGCGGATGCCGCCCTGCTCGGCTTCCCGAACATCGGCAAGTCCTCACTGCTGCGGCGCATCTCGAACGCGCGACCGAAGGTCGCGGACTACCCGTTCACCACGATCGAGCCCGTGCTCGGCGTCGTCGACATCGCCGTCGACCGTCAGATCACCGTGCTCGACGTCCCGGGCCTGCTCGAGGGCGCTTCGGAGGGCCACGGCCTCGGGCTCGACTTCCTCGCACACCTCGAGCGCGCCCGCCTGCTGCTGCACGTGATCGACGCCAGCCTGCCCACGGAGGAGGCGGTCGCCGGGTTCGTCGCGATCCACAGCGAGCTCGCCAACTACCAAGAAGAGCTATCGCACCGACCGCGGATCATCATCTTCAACCGCATCGACCTGATCGCAGAGGAGGATCGCGCCGCGTGCATTGCCGACCTCCGCGCCGGTCTGGCGGCTCTCGGTGACGCTCCGGCCATGCACGACATGGTGCGGGACGAGGAGACCGGCGAGCTGGTGCTGCTGGCCATCTCCTGCGCGACCGGCGAGGGCGTGCCCGAGCTGGTCGGCACGCTCGCTCGCGTTGTCCCAGAACCGGAGCCCGAGCCGGAGGCCGAGGAGCAGCTGGCGCAGTATCTCGTTTACCGCCCCGGTCGGGCCGGCGGCGGCCAGATGCGTCTGCTGCGCGACGAGACCGGCGTGCGCATCATCGGCTCGCCGATCGAGGACGCCGTCCAGAAGGCGACCGATGCAGAGGCCGAGCAGATCCTGGCCGACTATGTCGAAGAGCGGCGGCTGCTGCCCCTGATGGTCCGCGCCGGCGCGAAGCAGGGCATCATCGTCAAGATCGGCGACCGCGAGGTGCCGTTCAGTGTCTAACCGTGTTGGCGTGCTCGGCTCGATCTGCAACCCGCCGCACCTCGGGCACGCCACGCTGGCGCGCTGTGCGGCGGAGCAGCTCGGCCTTGAGCGGGTGCTGCTGATCCCGACCGGGTCGCCCGCGCATCGCGACGAGCCCGGTGTGTCTCCGCAGGTGCGGCTGCAGCTCGCCGAAGCGGCGGCGCACGACGAGCCCGTGCTGGAGGCCTCGGCGATCGAGGTGGAGCGCCCCGGGCCCTCCTACATGGCCGACACGCTCGAGCTCCTGCTTCAACAGCGGCCCGCGACGGAGTTCGTGCTCCTGCTCGGCGCCGACCAGCACGCGACGCTCGACAGCTGGCACGAGCCCGACCGCATCCGCCGCGCCGCCCGCATTGCGGTCGCGCCGCGCACCGGAGCGCCCTTCGCCGCCACGCCCGAGACGATCGCCATCGCGATGCCGCCGGTGGACGTCTCGAGCACCGAGATCCGCCGGCGCGTGGCCGCTGGCGAGCCGATCGACGGGCTTGTCTCGCCGGGAGTGGCGCGACTGATTGCCGAGCTCGGTCTCTACCGCGGGTGAACAAGCGGTGGCTGCAGACGCTGCGACTGATACCCTCAGTCCATGAACCGCGATCAGGACCGATCCACTGCTGAGTAGCGCGCAGCTCGCTGAGCTCGCCGCCGAGTACGGCGCCGAGAAGCTCGCGACCGACATCGTCCTGCTCGATATGCGAGGGGTCGTGGACTACACCGACTGGTTCGTGGTCATGAGCGGGAGCAATTCCCGGCAGGTGCAGGCGATCGCCGAGGAGGTCTCCTTCAAGCTGAAGAAGGAGCATCGGCTACTCCCGCTGCGCACCGAGGGCATGAAGGAGGGCCAGTGGGTGCTGGTCGACTTCATCGACATCGTCCTGCACGTGTTCGATCCCGAGGCCCGCGAGCTCTACCGGCTCGACGAGTTGTGGGGCCAGGTGCCCCATCGCGACGTCGCCGAGGCCCCCGCCGAGGCGTAGCGGCGGCACGTACGCGGGACGTTGCTATCCTGCGGTTCCCCGGGGCCATAGCTCAGCTGGGAGAGCGTCTGGCTGGCAGCCAGAAGGTCAGCGGTTCGATCCCGCTTGGCTCCACTTGCGACCCTTCGACCGGCGTTCCAAGGAACGCGGGCGGAGGGTGGATTACGCCGAAGCGTCGGTGATCAGGGCAGGTCCATGCGGCTGAGCCGCCAGCCGCCGAGCGCCACGGCGGCGAGCGTGACCGCGACGAGCGCCACGACCCCCGACAGCGCCGACTGCGTGGGCATCAGATCGGACTGCAGGCCGTAGATGCCGCCGTCGGTGATCGCGCGTCCCCAGGCGGTCATGCTGACGCGCTCGGCCGACGGCGCGACCGTGGCGATCGCGCCCTCCCAGACCAGGATGTAGATGATGCCCGCCACGAGCGCCCGCTTCAGCAGCAGCCCGACGGTCACGAAGACGGCGGCATAGACCGTGGAGACGAGCAGCGTCCCGCCGATGCCGCGCAGGATGTTGTCGGTGCCCACGCCGAGGTGCGAGCCCAGCACGGCGACGGCAATCAGGGCGGGCAGGAGCAGGACCGCCGAGCAGAAGGCGGCGGCGAGGGTCTTCTCCGCGACGACGCGCAGGCGCGAGATGCGGGCCGTGGCGAGGTAGACGATGGTGCCCGACTCGCGCTCGTCGCCGATGGCGGTCACGGCGAGTACCAGAGCGACGAGTGGCGCCACCGTCGTCACGAGCAGGCGCCCGACGATGATCCCCTGGCTGTCGGGGGAGACGTCGCCGCGCACGATCGCGATGGCGACGAACACGGGCACGCTGAGGACGGGCAGGAGCAGCGCCAGCGAGCGCCGCCGGAACAGCAGCGCGCGGATCGTCAGCAGGGTCACGGTCATCGTCGTACGCCCCGTGCGCGCTGCGTCAGGTAGCCGTAAACGCTCTCGAGGTCCTCGTCGGTCGGCTCGACCGA
>CAJCBN010000496.1 GCA_903960645.1 uncultured Actinomycetes bacterium
CGGCAATCGCCAGATCGGGATGCCAGATCCGCCCGAGCTCCGACGACTCGGCGTGCACGTGGGCGACCAGGTGGCCAAGCCGGCGCTCCTGCGGCAGGCGAGCGTAGCCGCCACTGGGGCTCTCGCCGAAGCGGCCGCCGAGGAGGACGAGCAGATCCGCCTCGGCGACACGCGCCTCGAGTGCGGGATTAGCGCCGAGGCCGAGGTCGCCCACATAGGCCGGCGACGCATTGTCGATGCGGTCCTGCCGGCGGAACTGCGTCGCGATCGGCACAGCCGAGGCCTCCGCCCAGGCCGTGAGCGCGTCCGCCGACTCCTGACTCCAGTGCGATCCGCCGACGATCACGAGCGGCTGCGCCGCGTCGCCGAGCCACACGTGGAGGCGGTCGAGGTCCGCCGCCTCCGGTTCGCGCAGCGCCGGCTCGGCGAACGGCGCGTCGGCCGCGGCAGTCACCTCGCGCTGCATGTCCTCCGGCAGGGCGAGCACGACGGGGCCGGGCCGATCGGCCAGCGCGATCTCGAAGGCTCGCCCCAGCATCTCCGGGATGTCGTCGGCAGTTTCGATCTGCACGGCCCACTTGGCGAGCGGCGCGAACATCGCCGGGAGATCGACCTCCTGGAACGCCTCGCGCCCCTGGTGTTCGCGGCGCACCTGCCCGAGCAGGAGCAGCATCGGCGTCGAGTCCTGGAAGGCGGTGTGCACGCCGATCGACGCGTGCGTCGCTCCCGGCCCCCGCGTGGCCAGGCACACTCCCGGTCGACCCGTCAGCTTCCCCCACGCCTCCGCCATGTGCGAGGCGGTGGCCTCATGGCGCGCGGCGACGTAGCGGATCCGGTCGCGTCGCTCCCAGAGTCCGTCGAGGACGCTGAGAAACGATTCGCCCGCCACCCCGAACACCGTGTCCACGCCCTGCGCGACCAGCTGGTCGGCGATGGCGTGTCCACCGAGCCGGCTCATGCGATGCGCTCGAGCTCCGGTACGACGTCGAACACGTTGTCGAACGATGCGATGGTCATGATGCCGTGCCGCTCCATCACCGCGAGATGCAGAGCGTCCCGGGCGGTGATGCCCCGGCGGGACAGTTGCACGCCTTTCGCACGATCGACGTCGTCGTACGTGATCGGCAGCACCTCGTCGACGATTGCCAGCGTCTGATCCCACGCCAGTTGCAGCGCCTCCTCGCGATGGACCGCGCGGTAGCGATGGAGGATCTCCTGGAACGTCTCCGCGCTCGTCACGACGAGCTCATCCCGCTTGGAGACCCGGTGCATCACGAGGAGAGCCTCCTCGCGCCAGCGCTCATCCTCGCCAACGAGATACATAGGCACGTTGACGTCGACGTAGATCACAGGCCGGGGGCGCGCTCGTACTTGCGATCGAAGCCTTGGCGCAGTTCCTCGATCGTCGGCGTGGGAACCCTGGCGGACTCGGGGATGTCCATCGCGCGCTTAACCAAGGCCATCCGCTCCTCCGGCGTCTTGCGCGGACGCGCCCGCTCCGCCAGCGTCAGCGTCATGCGAACCCACGCGGACAGGTTCACGCCCTCGCGCGCCGCACAGGCCTTGTAGCGCGCCAGTTCGTCGTCATCGAGAATCACCTGAAGCCGCGTACTCATTCCATGAGTATGCCATATACAGGGTCTACTCAAACGTCGCGGACTGGCGCATCACTGCGCCGCACCGTCACGCGTCGCGGATGCCCGCCCAGGCCATGTACTTCAGCTCGAGGAAGTCCTCGATGCCGTGCTGCGAGCCCTCGCGGCCGATGCCCGACTCCTTGACGCCGCCGAACGGCGCCTCGGCCGCGCTGATGAAGCCCGTGTTGATGGCGATCATCCCGTAGTCCAGGCCCTCGCCGACGCGCCAGATCCGGGCGTGGTCGCGGGTGAACAGGTAGGCGGCGAGACCGAAGGGCGTGTCGTTCGCGATCCGCACGGCGTCGGCCTCGGTCTCGAAGCGATGCACGGCGGTGACGGGACCGAAGGTCTCCTCGTTGGACATCTGCCACGACATGTCGGCGCCGGTGATGACGGTCGGCAGGAAGAACGTGCGGCCGTGCTCCTCGTGGACGCCGCCGCCGAGCAGCACCTCGCCGCCGCGGTCGCGGGCGTCGGCGACGTGCCGCGCGACCTTCTCGAGCGCGGGGTCGTCGATCAGCGGACCGATCGTGGCGGTCGGGTCGAAGCCCGGCGCGACGTTGACGGTCTTCGACAGTTCCACCACGCGCTCCACGAAGGCGTCGTGGATACCGGCCTGCACCAGCACGCGATTGGCGCTGATGCACGTCTGCCCCGCGTTGCGGTACTTGGCAACACTGATGGCCGCGATCGCGTCGTCGAGATCCGCATCATCGAAGACGAGGAACGGCGCGTTGCCGCCCAGCTCGAGCGAGACCTTCTTGACCGTGCTCGCGCACTGCTCCATGAGCAGCTTGCCGACCTGGGTGGAGCCGGTGAACGAGAGCTTGCGCACGATCGGATTCGACGTCATCTCGCCGCCGATCAGCGGCGCATCGGCGGCGTCGCCGGTGACGATGCTGAGCACGCCCGGGTGCAGCCCGACCCGCTCGGCCAGGACCATCACGGCGAGCGC
>CAJCBN010000497.1 GCA_903960645.1 uncultured Actinomycetes bacterium
GCGCGTCGCCGAACGCGGCGCCCAGGAGGCCCGGCTCGTCCTGGAAGTAGATCTCGTCGCCGTCGAAGTCGAGCAGCTCCTGAAAGACCACGCTCAGGCCCGACTGCCGGCAAACCTGAGCCGTCACGCGCGCGATGACGTCGCTCGACACCACGATGCCCATCCGGCCCTGCGTGGCGCGGTCGATTGCGGTTGCCGACGTCTGGCTATCGAACTCCGCGGTGACGCGCAGGCGCTCCAGCTCGGGATCGATCGACAAAAGCGCGAGCACCGTCTTGACGGCGCCGGGGTCGCCGGAGGCCTCATCGAGCAGGACGAGGATCGACTTGGCATGCTCCGGTCGGACGAGGGCGAGATCGGCGGCGTTGGAGGTGCTGCCGGAGCGGCAGATGACGCGGGTGCGCCGCCCGTCGCCCGCCCGTGCCCGCACCTCGTCCTCCATGGCGACCTTGTCGCGGTCGGCCAGAACCACGACGCACGGGTTGCGCTGGTTGGCGTTGGCGACCTCGAGCTCGGCGAGGATCTGGTGGAGCTTCGGCGACCAGCCAAGGATCAGCGTGTGGCCCTGCTCGACCACCAGCGTACGCCCCTTGCGCAGCTCGTCGAGACGGCTCGAGATGCCGGACGAGATGATGCCGATCAGGGTCGACAGCACGAAGATGCCGGCGAGCGCAACGACCAGCGCGATCAGCCGCCACGTCCAGTCCTCCTCGCTGCCCTCCGGATTCCCGAGCTGGATCACAAGGTTGGCCCAGAGGCCCTCGATGAGCCCGGTCGGCTTCTCGCCATCCGTGCGGATGCCGAGCAGCCAGACCGCGATCCCCCCGATCAGCACCACGACGACGGTGATCGCGCCGAGCCAGGCAATGACGCCGATCGTGCCGCGCGAGAGCGTGGCGTCGAAGCGATAGCGCAGGCGATCGCGGGTTGTGACCTGTCGAGCCATCGTGCTCCTAGAAGAGCAGGCCGAACGTCACGCCCGCCGGATTGCCGAGCTGGAGCAGGCGGATGACCGAGAACACGAGAATCACCCCGCCGACGGCGCCGAGGCCGACCTTGATGCGCTGCTGGCGGACGAGGCTGGCGATGCCGAAGAGGAACAGGGCGAGGGCGATGATGATCGCGAGGATGTCAAAATCGCCGCCGAGGGCGTCCTTCTGCTCTGCCTTGTCGAACTGTGCCTGCGCCTCGGCGTCGTCGTACATGGCCGTCGACCAGTTCGGGTTGTCCTCGGTGAACGGCGTGGAGTAGCCGGCAGATTCGGGTTGGTCGAACCACCAGTCCACGGCGGCGGCCAGGTCTTCGGACATCAGGGATTCTTGGATGTACAGGGCAGTGTCATCCTCGCCGGCCTGCGATGCCTTCGCGAACTCGAGGAACAGCGCCTGATCGGCGACGTCGGTCGCCGACGCGTCGTTAAAGGCCTGCGACGCGGCGTCCGACAGGCGAATGCCCTCGCTGTAGGCCGCTGTCATGGCCGAGCCGAGCTGAGCACTCTGGAACGTGGACCACGCCGTGAGGATCGCCGCGACGCCGAGCAGGATCGCGAGCAGGATCTCCGTGCGATCGAGCCGTGTCTGCTGGCGCGTTTCCTCCGCCTTGGCAGCATTGGCCGTCACCCCAGCAGTGTTCTCATCCAGCGCCATGACGGCCTCTCTCTCCAACGGGAATCAACGGACAGATTTAAGGTAGCACCGCGGATCTCGCCACGCCACGCCGCGAACCGGGTTTCGGGGCTATCCCCGCGTTCCGCTAGAGCGTCAGTCGCCGGACGGAGCGGCTGCGCCTGCCCCGTCCTGCTTCGCGCGACGGCCGAGGATCAGGATCATCAGACGATTCGCGGCGAGCGC
>CAJCBN010000498.1 GCA_903960645.1 uncultured Actinomycetes bacterium
CCCTCGATGATGATCACGTCGCCCGTGCTCGCAGCGTGGCGTAGCGCGTTGGCAGTGGCAGCGTGCCTGTCGAGGCGCGGGCTGCCGGAGCCCTTGGCTTCCACGAAGGTCAGCGGCTGCCGACGGAGAACGGCGTCTCGCCGGGGAAGATGTAGCCGCGGCGGCGCGCCTCGCGGACGAGCATCTCTCGCGTGCCGAGGGCGTCGCGCTCTGCGATCGCGCGCTGCTTGGCCTCACGGACGACGCTGAGCTGCGCGCGCGTCGTCGTCAGCTCGGCCTGCGCGGTGCGGTAGGCGCGGATCGGCTGCACGAAGAGGACCGCGAGGATCGCCACGATGATGATGACCACGAGCTTGCGCACGGAAACCCGCTTCGCCGTGCGTACCGCGTCTCCTTCCGCGTACCCTGTGGCCCGTGATCGACGCCAGCGACCTTGCGTTCCTCGAGCAGCAGCTCGGCCGGCCGCCGTATCCGCCGGCGCGCATCGCCTGCCGCTGTAGCGCCGGCCGGCCTGTCGTGGTGGAGCAGCCGGCGACGACGCCGACCGGGGAGCCGTTCCCCACGGCGTTCTGGCTGTGCTGCCCGGGCCTGATTCGCCGCGTCTCGGACCTCGAGTCGGCGGGAGGCGTGCGCGCGCTGGAGGAGCGGCTCGCCGAGGACCCCGCGCTGGCCGCCGACTTCGATGAGGCGCGTGAGCGCCACCGCCGACTGCGCCCGGAGTACGGACTCGGCATCGGCGGTGTGCGTGCGCCGCGGGCCGTCAAGTGTCTCCACGCGCACGTGGCCTTCGCCCTCGCTGCGCCGCCCTACGCGATCGGTGAGGCGCTGCTGGTCGAGGCGGGCGGCGTGCCAACCACCTGCTGCATGGACGGCGAGGACGCATGACGCTCGATCCGATGACGGAGGTCGCGGTGCAGGCGTGGGGCGAGGCGGCCGCGACCGCCCGTCGCACCCGCGCTGGCCTCGACACGCGCGGGCTGGCCGCCTTCGAGCGCGCTGCGACCGCCGTGCAGGCCGAGCTCGTGCGGCGCGTCGGCCAGCACTTCACGCTCGCCGAGCTGGCCACGGCCTGGCGCGAGGCCGATCGCTGGGCCCCGGATGTCGCCCTCGACGCGGCCCTGCCCGGTCGCGCGCCCCGCTCGACGCCGCTGCTCGTGGATCTCGCCTGTGCGCGCCTGCAGCGCAGTGCGCGCGACGCGCACGCCTAGGTTCTGCCCCTCCGTCTGAGCCCAGCGTCGCGCTGATCGCGCGGCTCGGTGCTACCCCTCGGTGGCGGCGTCGGCCTCGGTGGCGGCCTCGGCGCCTTCGGCGTCGCCGGGCTCGTCGGCATCATCGGCGGCCGTGGCCAGCGTGATGCCCCCTGCGCTGATGGCGATGCCGCCGACGGTCACGTCCGCCCAGTGCTCGCGGTAGGTCTCGGACTCGAGGATCGCGGCGTCGATGCGGATGACGAGGCCGTCGGGGCCGTGCTCGAGCGTGGCGGGGATCGTCGCGGCGCGGCCCTTGCCGCGGCCGCGACCGCCGCGGCGTCCGCGGCGGCGGCGCTTGGCGGTGGCGTCATCGGGGGTGATCGACTCGCCGGCTGCTGTCGTGGACGGAGGCTCGGTGGCGGCGGCGGACTCGGCCTTGGCTGCTCGCGGCGTCCGCGGCTTGGCGGCGCGCGGCGCTGCGGCGGCAG
>CAJCBN010000499.1 GCA_903960645.1 uncultured Actinomycetes bacterium
ACCGTAGAGCTCGTGGCAGCGGCGCTGGCCTGGAACCTCCGCACCGACGGTGTCTTCGCTCCGCTCGTCGGTGCCCGCCTCGCGGGGTGGGGCTACGACCGGCGACTCGGCGACGCGACCGTCGAACCGGAGCCCGGTGTCGTGCCCGACAGCAGCGGGATCGAGCTCGACGTCGAGCGCCGCACCGTGCAGATCCCGGCCGGGACACAGCTCGACCTCGGTGGTATCGGCAAGTCCTGGTCGGGGGTTCGCGCGGGTGTGCTGCTGGCCGAACGCGTGACCGATCGCCGTCTCATCATCGACGCCGGCGGCGACCTCACGATCGTGCGCGGCACGCACAGCATCGCCACAGCGGCTGGTGCCATCCGGGCGGAGGCGGGCGAGGGCGTTGCCACCTCGAGCAGTGAGCGCCGCAGCTGGAACGTCCCGGCCGGAGGGCGTGCCCACCACCTGATCGACCCGACCACCGGCAACCCCGGTGCGCGCGGTACCGCGGTGGTGGCCGGCACGGATCCCGTGGCCGCGGACGTGCTCGCCTCCTGCCTCGTGCTGCGTCCCGCACTGCTCGAGACGATCACCGCCGCGGCAGCCCGCAGCGACGTCGATGGCGTCACGCAGACCAACGCTGCGTGGCGAGCCCGCACCGGCGCTCCGTGAGAGAACCCTCATCGGTCGCTCATGCGATTGATGGTCGCAGCCGTGAGGATGGAGCCATGAACGCACCGCACTCCGCACCAGCGAAGGGAACCACATGATCCTCTGGGAGATCGCCCGCGCGACCGGCCTGATCGCCGTCGTCGTCTACACCCTGACCGCCGCCTGGGGCATCCTGCTCGCCGGTCGTGGCATCCAGCAGCCCAAGGGCGCGCTCGAGTTGCACCGCTCGCTGCAGTCGATCGGACTGATCGCGATCGTGGCCCATGTCGTCGCACTGCTGCTCGACAGCCACGCCAACGTGGCGTGGACCGACGTGCTCGGCGTCGACACGCGGCCGGGGATCGTGCTCGGCGCCGTGGCGCTGTGGCTCGCGATCGCGCTGCCGATCACCTTCATGGCGCGACAGCGCAAGCGCATCAGCTTCCGCAGCTGGCGCTACGTGCACTACCTGGCCTACGCCTTCTGGGGCGCTGCCGTCGCCCATGGTCTCTGGCTCGGCACCGACACCCGCAACCCGTTGGTGCTGGCCGGCTACGGCGCGGCGATCGCGCTGGTCGTCGGCGCCACCGCATGGCGGCTGTCGGGTGGCGCTCCGGCGCGGTCAAGCAGGCGCCCGGCGGGCACGGCCTGAGCACGGCGCGCGACTCCGATACGGTTCGCGGGCGCGGGTGTGGCGGAATGGCAGACGCGCCAGGTTTAGGTCCTGGTGGGGGAGACCCCGTGGAGGTTCGAGTCCTCTCACCCGCATCGGAAGGTCGTCAGCGCCGGATCCCGTAGGATGCACGTCCCCGCAACGGGCCGATCCGCCGGAGATACGAGACGCATGGAAACCGCTGTAGAGACCCTCGAGGACAACAAGGTCAAGATCCGCGTGGAGGTTGACGCGCACGACGTCGACCACGCGTTCGAGCACGCGCTCGGCGATCTGGCCAAGGACACACGCATCCCCGGCTTCCGCAAGGGCAAGGTGCCGGTGGCGGTCATCCGCCAGCGGCTCGGTGAGGATGCGATCGCCGACGAGGCGATCCGCTCGCACATCAACGGCTGGTGGCGCCGCGCCTGCAGCGCAGCCGGCGTCGAGGTGATCGATCAGCCCGACATCAACTTCGAGACCGGTCCCGTCGAGGGACAGCCGTTCGTCTTCACCGGCATCGTCGCGGTGGCCCCCAAGGCCTCGCTGCCCGCCGACCTCGAGCTCGCCGCGGTGCGCCCGTCGGCCGAGACGACGGACGAGATGATCCAGGAGGAGCTCGAGCGCATCCAGCTCGCCGGCGCCGAGTTCCAGACGATCGATGCACCCGTCGAGGCGGGCCATCAGGTGATCGTCGATATGAGCGGTTCGGTCGCGGGCAAGCCGATCAAGGACGCGCAGGCCACCGACCTGATGGTCGAGGCCGGCTCCGGCCGCCTGCTCGACGAGCTCGACGCCGCCATCATGGGCATGAAGACCGGCGAGGAGAAGGAGGTCGCGATCATTCTCCCCGCCGAGCAGAAGCCGAAGAAGCTGGCCGGTGCCGAGGCGACGTTCCTCATCACCGTCAAGGATGTCCGCGCTCGCGTGCTGCCGGAGCTCGACGACGACTTCGCCAAGAACATGGCCGGGTTCGACACGCTGGCGGAGCTCAAGGACGACATCCGCACCGCGCGTGAGGAGACCGCCAAGCGCGATGCCGACGGCGCCTTCCGCCGCAACGTCCTACAGGATCTGGGCGCTCAGGCCGAGGTGGCCGTCCCGGGTGCGCTGGTCGCACGCCGCATCGACGATCGCATGCAGTCCATGACGCGCTCGCTCCAGCAGCAGGGCATCGGGCTCGAGCAGTACATGCAGATGATCGGCCGCGACATGAACTCGCTGTACATGGAGCTCATGCCGGAGGCCGGCCGCGAGGTCCGCGAGGAGCTCGCGCTGGACGCCTACGTTGAACTGCAGAGCATCGCCGTCGACGACGACACGCTACGCGCGTTCATCGCCGAGCAGGCGGCGGAAGAGTCCGAGTCTGACGAGGTGATCGAGCGGATCATGTCTGACGCTCCGATGCGCGAGGACGTCCGTCGCGACCTCGTGCTGCGGGATGCGCTCGACCATGCCGTCGCCGCCGCCCGCGAGATCACGCCGGAGGAGGCCGAGGCTCGCGCAAACGCGCGCCGTCCGGAGACCCCCGAGCCGGCGAAGGACGATGATGGGGAGGACGCGGACAACTAGTCCGCGTCGCCCGAGCAGGAATACCGCACACCAACACCGAAAGGTCACATCGTGAGCCCACTGGTCCCCATGGTCGTCGAGCAGACATCGCGCGGCGAGCGCGCGTTCGACATCTACTCCCGCCTCCTCAGCGAGCGCATCGTCTTCCTCGGCACGCCGGTCGACGACCAGATCGCCAACCTGATCGTCGCGCAGCTGATCCACCTGGAGTCCGAGGACCCGGATAAGGACATCTCGCTGTACATCAACTCCCCGGGCGGTTCGGTCTACGCCGGGATGGCGATCTACGACACGATGCAGTTCATCAAGCCCGACGTGCAGACGATCTGCGTCGGCATCGCGATGTCGATGGGCGCGTTCCTGCTCGCCGGTGGCGCGAAGGGCAAGCGCATGGCGCTGCCGAACTCGAAGATCCTGATCCATCAGGTGTCGGCCGGCTTCCAGGGTCAGGCCACGGACATCGAGATCCACGCACGCGAGATCATCGACATGCGTCAGAACCTCGACCGCCTGCTCTCCCTGCACACGGGCCAGCCCGCCGAGAAGGTCAAGCAGGACACCGAGCGCGACAACTTCATGAGCGCCGAAGAGGCCAAGTCCTACGGGATCATCGACCAGGTCATCGATCACCGCTGATATGACGCCGTCGGACAACACCGGCGAGCAGCTGCTCTGCTCCTTCTGCGGCAAGACGCAGCGACAGGTGCGGAAGCTGATCGCCGGTCCCGGCGTCTACATCTGCGACGAGTGCATCGACCTCTGCAACGAGATCGTCGAGGAGGAGCTCAAGGCGCCGACGGCGCTCGAGTCGCGCGCGCTGCCGGCGCCGCAAGAGCTGTACGCCTTCCTCAACGAGTACGTGATCGGTCAGGACGAGGCCAAGCGGACGCTGTCCGTCGCGGTCTACAACCATTACAAGCGCGTGCGCATGGCCGAGGACGGCGATGACGCTGTCGAGCTCGGCAAGTCGAACATCCTCCTGCTCGGGCCGACCGGCTGTGGCAAGACGCTGCTGGCGCAGACCATGGCGCGGATCCTCGATGTCCCGTTCGCGATCGCCGATGCCACCGCGCTGACCGAGGCGGGCTACGTCGGCGAGGACGTTGAGAACATCCTGCTCAAGCTGATCCAGGCGGCGGACTTCGACATCAAGAAGGCCGAGACCGGGATCATCTACCTCGACGAGATCGACAAGGTCGCCCGCAAGTCGGAGAACCCCTCGATCACCCGTGACGTCTCGGGCGAGGGTGTCCAGCAGGCACTGCTGAAGATCCTCGAGGGTACCGTGGCCAGCGTGCCGCCGCAGGGCGGGCGCAAGCACCCGCATCAGGAATTCCTGTCGATCGACACGTCCAACATCCTGTTCATCTGCGGCGGGGCCTTCGCCGGCCTCGATCGCATCATCGAGCGCCGCGTCGGGCGCAATGCCGTCGGCTTCGGCGCCGAGCTACAGGCCGTGCCGAGCTCCGACAGCGCCGAGGTCCTTCAGGCGGTGCTGCCCGAAGACCTCGTGCAGTTCGGCCTGATCCCCGAGTTCGTTGGTCGCATGCCGATCATCAGCTCTGTGCATCAGCTCGGCCGCGAGCAGCTGGTCGAGATCCTCGTCGAGCCCAAGAACGCGCTGACCAAGCAGTACCAGCGGTTCTTCCAGTACGACAGCGCCGAGCTCGTGTTCCACGAGGACGCCCTCTGGGCGATCGCCGACCGCGCGCTGGAGCGCGAGACCGGCGCTCGTGGTCTGCGTTCGATCATCGAGAGCGCCCTGACCGACGTGATGTTCGATCTGCCGAGCCGCTCCGATATCGCCCGCTGCATCGTCACGCGCGACTGCATCGAACGCGGTGCGCGGCCGACACTCGTGACGCATGGGGGACATGCGTCGACCGAGTTGCCGGCCGAAGAGTCCGCGTAGCCTGCGGTGCCCGGCACCGTCCGGCTCAACCGCTTCCTCGCCGCCGCCGGCCTTGGCACGCGGCGCGAGGTTGAGGGACTGCTGCGCACCGGCCGGGTCACGGTCGGTGGCAAGCCGTGTGCGGATCCCGCCACGCAGATCGGCCTCGACGACGAGGTGCTCCTGGACGGCCTCGCTCTGCCGGCCGGCCCGACGGGCGCAGTGCTTCACCGGGAGGCGGGGCAGGCCATCACGCTCGTCCACCCCGGGGTGTTGCACCCTGTGCTCTCCCGTGAGGGCCGGGGCGGGGGCCTCGAACTACTGCTGGCCGACGCCAAGCTGGCCGCGCGACTGTCTGATCCGTCGTTTCCCCTCGCCGAGCGGATCGACCGCGACGGCAACCGCAACCGGCTTGGTGGCATCGAGCTCGGTGAGCTGGAACCCGGCGCGTGGCGGCCGCTC
>CAJCBN010000500.1 GCA_903960645.1 uncultured Actinomycetes bacterium
GCCACGAGCGGCAGCATGCCCGGGCGCACCGCGTAGCGCGCTCCCGGGCGCGGCTCGACCTGCGCGGTCAGAAGCCGGGTGATCGCCGGCTCGGCAGGGGCCAGGGCCTCAAGGAGTCGACCGCCGGCATCGGCGTCCACGAGCACCTCGTCGGGCCACTGCAGAAGGCGGACCGGCAGCGCGTCGAGCACCTCGTTGGCGTAGAGGAAGCCTGAGGCGGGCTTGAGCTCCGCGGGGTGCTCGACCCAGCGCGCCTCGAGCCCGGCCAGCGTCTTGCGCTGGCGCGCCTGCAGGCCGCTGCTCAACTCGATCAGCACGAGTTCATGCGGGATGCCGAGGGCAGTCAGCCCCTCCGTCACGCGCCGTGCCAGGCCGCCGGTGCCCGGTCCGGCCTCCGTCACGCGGAAGCGCTTCGGGCGTCCGATCGCCTCCCACGTCGCGGCGGCCTCGGCGATGATCGCCGCGGCGAAGGCCGGATGCGCCATCGCCGCGGTGGCGAAGTGACCACCCTGGCCGATACCCGGGCCGCGCGTGTAGAACCCGCTCTCAGGGTCGAACAGCGCGGCTTCCATGTACTGCGCAAACGTGATCGGCCCGTCTGCGCGGATGCGCTCGACGAGTCGCTGCCGCAGCGAGCTCACGCCCGACGCAGCAGCTCGCGCGTCAGGCAGGTCGGGCCGCCATCCCCCTTCAGCGAGACGTCGCCGCCCTGGTAGGCGTGCACCTCGATGCCCTTGGCCTCCATGGCGCGGCGGATCTTCGGGTTGCCGTCGAGGACGACGACGACGCCGGGCGCCGTGGCGAGGATGTTGCAGCCCATCGAGTGGTACTCGTCCTCGTCGAGCGGGATGATCCCGATGCCGCGCTCCTGCAGCTCCTGGATCAGCGTGACCGGCGCCAGCGGCTCGAACACGACGGCGTGGTCGTGCGAGACCGGCGAGATGAAGCTCATCAGATGTAGCACGTGCTCGGCGCCGCGATCGTGCGGGAGGTCGAAGCGCAGCGTCCGCGCGCCCTCGGCCGCCAGGATCGCGTCGAGCTGACGATGGGCCTCGGCATTCGTGCGGTAGCCGCGTGCCACGGCGAGGGTCTGCGCGTCGAGCCAGACCATGTCGCCGCCATCGGCCGTGGCCGTCCCCGTCAGCCGACCGGCGATCGGGACGCCAGCGGCCTCGAGGTCGGCGACCATGCCCTCGCCCTCGCCGACGCGCTGCGGCTTGGCGGATTGCAGGACGATCGCGCCCTGGCCGCACACCCAGACGGGATCGCAGACGTAGACGGAGTCGACGAGGCCCGCCAGCGGCTCAGCGACGGTGACCTCGCAGCCGAGTCCCTCGAGCAGCTCGCCGAACGCCTCATGCTCGGCCGTCAGCCGGGCCGGATCGGGCTCGCGCCAGTCGGCGGCGGCGAAATCGCCTGTAGTGACGGGACGGCGAATCAGGACGCGGCGCAGCGGATCGACCATCGACTGCACGCCGTAGCGCGGGGCATCGGACATGGCGGGAACCCTACTACCTCCCCGTGATGACAGAGGGGTCAGGCCCCTTTGTTAGGACAAAGGGGTCAGGCCCCTTTGTTAGGACAAAGGGGCCTGACCCCTCTGTCATCACGGCGTGTAGCGCTCGAACCCGACGGAGATGACGGCGGTCGCGATCAGCGCCAGCGGCAGCGCGATCTTGAGGCCGCGCGATAGACGCGGACGTGAGGCAACGTGGATGGCGGCGAGCCACATGACGACGAAGATGCCCATCCCGTAGCGCGGCAGGGCGAGGTAGGTACCCGCCAAGACCGGAAGGATCACCGCGAGACAGCCGTACAGCAGATACTCGCTGGGCAGTCGCTTGCGGATCAGTCCTTCGATCAGCAGCAGCGCCCAGGTCATCGCGAAGGCGGTATCGACGATGTACATCAAGCGCGACGTGTCGTGCAACCCGATGTAGAGGCCGTTGAGGACCGCGATCGGCAGGCCGAGCACGAGCAGGACGTTGATCCCTCGCCCCCAGCCGGCGGCCTGCGCGGTCTGCGTGGCAAACGGATTGCCCGTGCGGTAGTAGAGGTACGCGCCGAACGCCGCGTAGGCCAGCGGCAGGAGCAGGAGCGGCAGCATCCGCAGGGCCATCCGCCAGCTCGGGTGCCGGCCCTCGTCCTTCCAGATGCGCAGGGCGAGCGCGGGCGTCAGCAGGATTCCCTGTGGACGCGCCAGCACCGTCAGCGCACCGAAGACGCTGGAGCCGAGCACCCAGCCGCGCTCCAGCAGGGTGAACGTGAGCACCGTCAGCAGCAGGTACAGGCTCTCCGTGTAGACGGACGAGAACAGGTACGCAACGGGGAAGAACGCGGTCAGCCAGACGGCCGTGCGCGCGATCCGTTCGCCCGAGCGACGGGCGATCAGCCGATGCAGCAGCACCAGTGCGAGCAGGAAGCACACCGTCGAGACAAGCATCCCCGCGACGAGGTACGTGACCGAGAGCGCCTCGGCGGTCTCGCGGACCAGCAGCGGGTAGAGCGGTGAGAACGCGACGCCGTTGCCGTGCGCGACGGTCGGGTCGTAGCCGTAGTCGGCAATGCGCTGGTACCAGATCCCGTCCCACTTGCCGAACGGATCGAGCAATGCGTCGAGGACACTGGTGCCATCCTCGCGGCGGGTGAGGCCGATCGCGCCGACCACGACGAACGTGAAGACGCGCGAGAGCACGCCGATCGCGAGCGGATAGCGCCAACCGTCCAGGCGCGCCCGGGTGCGCGGCGCTTCGACGGCGACGGCGGCCACGGGAGCGCTAGGCGGACTCGGGCTTGCGCGCGATGACGGTGAAGATGTCACCGAAGCTGACGCCGACCGTCCGCTCGGCGAGGCCGATGCGGCTCAGCACGCCGCTGGCCAGCCGGCCGATCGTCGGCGAGTAGGCGTCGAGGCGCGAGGCCAGGTACGTCAGACGGACGCGGCGGACGTGCGTGGAGACCTCGGCGATCTGGAAGCCCTCGCGGCGGAGCATCTCGCAGAGCGTCTGGCGCGAGAAGTAGATGAGGTGCATCTGCATGTACCAGGGCCA
>CAJCBN010000501.1 GCA_903960645.1 uncultured Actinomycetes bacterium
CGATGGCACGCTCGCCCGCATCGCGCAGGGCCAGGCGTCCGAACCGCTCGTCTGACGTGACAGAGGGGTCTGGCCCCTTTGCTCACACAAAGGGGTCTGGCCCCTTTGCTCACACAAAGGGGTCTGGCCCCTTTGCTCAGACAGAGGGGCCAGACCCCTCTGTAGTCAGCGGCCCCGCCAGACCGGATCGCGCCCCTCGGCGAATGCGGCGGCGCCTTCGACCTGGTCCTCGGAGGCCTTCACCTTGATCACGCTCGGCAGCGTCTCGCGGAAGGCGAGCGCGTCGTGTTCCTTCATCCCGCCGGTCTCCTGCACGGTCTCCTTGATCGCGTGGAGCGGCAGCTGCGCGCCGGCGGCGAGCTCCTGCGCCAGCTCGAGCGCGGCGCCGAGCGACTGGCCGGTCGGCACGACACGGTTGACCAGGCCCCAGCGCTCGGCCTCGGCGGCGTCCATCCAGCGGCCGGTCAGCATCAGCTCCATCGCCACGTGGTACGGCATGCGCCGCGGCAGGCGCACGGCGGCCGACTCGGCGAGGATGCCGTGGTGGATCTCCATCAGGGCGAAGCGCGCCTGCTCCTCCATGATGATCAGGTCCGCACCGAGCGCGACTTCGAAGCCACCGCCGACCGCCATGCCGTTGACGGCGGCGATCACGGGCTTGAGCAGGCCGATCGGGTACTCGAGCCCGCCGAAGCCACCCGGTCCGAAGTCCTCGTCCATCCCCTCGCCGCCGGCGGCGGCCTTGAGGTCCCACCCCGCAGAGAAGAACCGCTCGCCCCCGCCCGTCAGCACGCCGACCTTGAGGTCGGCGTCGTCGCGCAGCAGCGCCCACGCGTCGTTGAGCGCCCGACTCGTGGCGGCATCAATCGCGTTGGCCTTGGGCCGGTCGAGCACCACCTCGAGCACGTCGCCGTGCTTCGTCACCCTCACCGCGTCGCTCATCGCGCCTCCTCTGGCATGGCGGCAGCCTACCCGCTGGTGCTGGCCGACCGCCTACTCCGCGCCGGCGACGAGCTGTCGGTAGCGCTCATTGAACGCGTGCAGCGCAGCGTCCTTCTCGGGATAGACGCCTCGGTCGAAGGCGCGCGAGCCAATGCCCTGCTGGGTGCGCTCGGCAACAACGGTGTCTTGGTCGATCACGATCTCCATGAACTCCACGAGCGCGTCGAGGCCGGTCGCCAGCGCGGGATCGGCGATCACGTCGGGCGGCAGCAGGTAGTCGGTGACGACGATCGTGCTGTGCTCACTGCGCGGCAGCAGCGTGGTGAGGTTGGCGTACGTACCGTTGATATCGATCATGCAGTTGGGGAACAGGTAGGAGCCGTAGACGGAGAGCCCCTCCTCCTCCGACAGGCCGGGCAGCGGCGGTACGGTGGTAGCGCCGGAGAGCGTCAGCGCGGCGGCACCGGGCTTGATCCCGACGCCGTAGTCACCGCGCGGGTCCGCCTCCTGCACACTGCCGGAACGATAGGCGGGGATCATGTCGACGAGCTCGGGGTGGACCGTCGGGCAGTGCAGGCACTCGCGGTAGTTCTCGACGACGATCTTCCAGTTCGCCTGCACGTCGCGCGTCGTGGTCCGCGCGATGCGGAGGTCACCGAGGTTGAAGCGCGTGAGGTACAGCGGATCGTCATCGTGCGACGCGATGTAGTCGTCGAACGGTCCGGCGTTGCCGCCGATGTCGACGAACAGCGTCCCCTCCCACTCGGCGATCGGGAGGCCGTGCAGGCCGTACTGCGAGCGGTCGATCTCGTCGGGGCGCACGTTCGGCGTGCCGATCAGCTTGCCATCGAGACCATAGGCCCACGCGTGATACGGGCACTTGATCGCGCGCTTGAGCGTGCCAGTGCCGGCGTCGCACAACAGCGCACCGCGGTGACGGCAGACGTTGTGAAAGGCGCGCAGCGTACCGTCGTGATCGCGGACGATGACGATGTTCTGTCCAGCGACGTCGGTGGCGTGGTACGCCCCCGGCTCGGCCACGTACTCGGCTCGGCCGGCGCAGGCCCAGCTGCGCCGGAAGACGGTGTCGATCTCACGCTCGTAAACCTCGTGGGAGCGGTAGAGCTCCGCGGGCAATGTCTGATAACTCGTGGCCATGTCACAAGCATAGCGGAATCCTGACTGTACAGTCAGGATTGATTGGCCGTGGCCTGCGCGACTCAGGCTTCGGGCACGAGATAGCGCTCCGCGCCGACCAACAGCGCACGCCACGGTGCAGCGTCCACGAGCACGCCGTCGGCGCAGGCCTGCAGCCAGCGGTTCCGGCGCTCGGCCGGATCGGTGACCGTCCCCGTGGGCGGTCCGGCGGCGAGCAGAACGATGCCGTCGGCGACGGCGGGAGCGACACACCCGGGGTCGCCATCGAAGCGCACAAGCGCACCGTCTGCGGTGACGGCGCAGCCGCCAACCGGCTCGCCATTCGCGAAGTCGATCGCCATCATGCCGCACGGCAGCGCCCCGATCAGGGCGCCCGCACCACGCTCTCCGGGCAGCGCGATTGCCCCAGCACGGTGCGACGCGAGCCAGTCGAGCGCCATGCGCGCCTGCAGGATTAGCGCGCGCGCCGCCGGATCGACGAGCCGCGCCGGTGAACCATCCTCGACCTGCGCTCCGACGCGCTCGCGCGGCACCCGGTCGAGCGCATCGACCGCGAGGACGAGACCACCGGCGCCGTGGACCTCCGCCTCCGCGCACGCCGCAGCGGCCGCCTCCGCCTCCCCCGTCGATGCGCCCTGCGCCACGAGCGCCCGGTAGACCATCGTCTGGAGTTCGGCAACGGCGACGCGAACGGTCACCCGATCGTCTCACCGAGCAGGCGCTGCCAGTTGCCGCCGAGTACCTTGGCGACGTCGCCCGCCGCGAGTCCGCCGGCAGCGAGGCTCTCGCCCAGTACCGGAAAATCAGCCGGGCCGGTGAACCAGCTCGGCCAGGCGGGCCAAACGGGCAACTCCTCACCCGGCAGGGGCGCACGGCGGCCGGCGCGCAGGTAGAGGAGGTAGTCCTGACCCCAGCCGCGCGTGCAATCCGAGCCGATGCCGACGTGGTCGACGCCGACGTCGTCGACGAGCCGCAGCACCATCGCCGCGAATTCCTCGAGCCGCGCGGTGGCACCACCCGCGACGACCGGGTACAGGCAGACGCCGATCATGCCGCCGCGCTCGGTGACGGCGCGGATCACCGCGTCGGGCTTGTTGCGCGGTACATCAACGAACGAGCGCGGGTTGGCGTGCGTGATGGCGACCGGCCGCGCCGAGGCGGCGACCGCCTCGAGGCAGGAGCGGTCGCCGACGTGGGAAAGGTCGATGAGCATGCCGACCCGGTTCATCTCGGCGATCACGTCGCGGCCGAACGGCGTGAGACCCTCGTCAACCGCGTCGTAGCAGGCGCCGCCGACCAGGTTACGCGCGTTGTAGGTGAGCTGAGCGATGCGGACGCCGCGCGCGTGGAAGTCCGCCACGAGCTCGACCCGGTCTTCGAACGGCGAGGCGTTCTGAAAGCCGGGCAGGATGCCGACCCGGCCGGCCGCCTGTGCCGTTTCGATACCGGCGCCGTCCTCGACCAGCACAGCGATATCCGCGTTCGCTTCGACAAGGGCGCGCAGCCGCTCCAACGTGGCGCGCGTCTCGACGGCCCCCTCCCAAACGGCGCACGTCGCGTTGACCGCATCGATGCCGCCAGCGCGGCACTCCAGCAGGATCTCGCGGTTCCAGTCGTTGATCTGGAGGCCATCGATGACGGGGGCCGGCACGCTACGCCACCGTGAGCGGCTTCGGTGCGAACAGCCAGTCGTCATCGAGCCCGGCCGCGACATCGCTGGCGCGCGGCGCGCCTCCAAACAGCGTCACGCGGACCCAATCCGTTGACTGCGGGCAGAAGTTGTCCATCCCGTAGACGGCGAGCTGGAAGCGCTGGAGATCGAGCGGCACGTAGTCACCAGCCAGCGGGTTGCCGTGGCTCTCGCCGTAGATGACGTCGGCCAGGCCGGCGACGCGCTCGACGGCGGCGCGCTGCCACGGATGGGCCACCAGAAAGTCGCCAAGCGCTGTCTCCGCAGCGACGGTGGCCAGCGCGGCGTCGAGTTCCTGGACCATGCGCGGGATCCCCACGCCCATCTGCACATCCTCGCCCGGGTCGATGCCGCGGCGATGACGACGCGGCTCCATGTTGTTGGCCGAGTAGAACCAGAACATCGCGGTCGCCTCGGGCGCGGCGAGATCATGGCGCCAGACCCAGGCGTAGTCGCGGGCAATGGTCTCGCGCAGCGCTCCGCAGCTCGAGGCGAGGTCGACGGCGAGGTGCTCGTCGCAGTGCAGCAGCCGCTCGATGTCGGCGTCGAGACCGGCGTCGAGCTCGACCAGCAGCGAGTCGACAACTTGGCGCACCTCGCGGCCCTCGCCCGCAGCGCACTCGTGCAGCACCCGCCCGAGCGGAACCGCACGCTGCTCACCACTGCGGATCCGTTCGAGCAGATCGGCCACGACCTCGAGCCCCTCAGCGAGCTCCGGGCCGGTCGGGTAGGGCGCAGTCACCAGCGTCGTCTGCTCGGCGAAGCGGCGCCGGGCGCGGTCGAGCAGCTCGGCGAGACGCGCCTCGTCACGCTCATCGAGTTCCTGCTCGAGCGCATGCGCCAGCGGCAGCTCGCGCAGCGCCACCCAGGCATCGAGGATCCGCGGATGGCGGATGACGTACGGCACGAGGCCGAGGCCGGTGGCGTTGCCGAGGCCGAAGAACCGGCGCCACTGCTCGTCGAAGCGCGCGGCGTCCGCATCGAGCGCGGCCGCGCAGTGCTCGGCGAGGTCGATCGAGACCTCGCGGGTGAGCCAGGCTGCCAGCATCTGGGCGCGATAGGGCAGACGCAGCGGGTGATCCTCGGCGATCCCGTCGTAGTCGACGAGCCCGAACTTGCCGTTGGCGTAGAACGCCGTGGAACGCATGAGGTAGGCGGCATCGCCGATGCGATCGGCCTCGGGCTGCTGCCCGGCGGCGAGCCGCTCGACGGCGTAGTCGAAGAACCGCTCGCTGCGATTGGCGCGGCCCCAGACGAGGATCCCAGCACAGGCACGACCATCCTCCTGCCGCGTCACGTTGGCGCGCATGTCGGCCAGCCGCGCCTCATCCACCTCGCCCTCGATGAGGGCGACGGCGAGATCCCAACGCTCGGCGACGACGCGGTCGTCGCGGTCGTCCTCGCCGATCGCATCGGAGAAGGCCACGAAGCGGCAGGTGCGGCCGGGCAGCTCGACGCGATAGATGACGGTGCCGCGTCCGGCGGCGTCGAGGTCCCAGCGCTCCAGCACGGAGGCCCAGCGCTCGCCGGCCGCCGCACGGATGAAGGACCGCGAGAAGCTGTGGCGCGTCAGCCGCGCGGTACCGAGCTCCGCGAGGTCGAGCGCCTCATCGCGCGGGCGCGCGAGGTGCTGCGCGCGCACCAGCGCGGGCGTCGGGCGTCCGCTGCTCACTCCGGCACCAGCCGCGTGTACGCGCTCTTGGTCCACGTGAAGAAGTCCGCAACGGTCTCGGCGTTCTGCTCACGCGGCGCCGGGAAGGTGGAGTCCTTGAGGCCGCCGAACGGCACGTGGAGCTCCGTGCCGGTGGTCGGCGCATTGGCCTTGACCACGCCGGCATCGATCCGCTCGATGCAGCGGCGGATCGTCCGCTCGTCCCGGGTGAGAACGGTCGCGGAGAGGCCGAAGGCCGTCTCGTTGGCGAGCGCGATCGCCTCGTCGACGTTCGCGACGCGCAGCACGGTCGTGACGGGGCCGAAGACCTCGTCACGGCAGATCGCCAGATCAGGACTGCCAGTCAGGACGGTCGGGGGGTAGTACGCCCCGGTCTCCGGCGCGGCGGCACGGGCGACCACCGTGGCACCTTCGGCGAGCGCGGCGTCGACGGCCGCGACCACGGCGGCCTTGGCGCGCTCGGACACGAGCGGCCCGATCTGCGTGGCCGGATCCAGGCCGTCACCGACGACGAGCGCCTCGGTCTGACGGATGAGCTCGGCGAGGAGCGGTGCGTAGGCGTCGCCGACGGCGATCACGCGCCGCGTGGCGGTGCACTTCTGGCCGGTCGCGCCCATCGCGCCGCCGACGATGATCGAGGCCGCCCAGCCCGGATCGACATCCGCGCAGACGATCGCCGCGTTATGGCCGCCGAGCTCGAGCTGGACCTTGGCACCGCGCGCTGACGCGGCGGCGGCGATGGCACGGCCGACGGGGACAGATCCGGTGAAGGTGACGGCAGCGACGTCGGGGTCGGCGACGAGCGCCTGTCCGGCCGCGCCCTCGCCCAGCACGAGCTCAAGCACGCCGTCGGGCAGACCTCCCGCGGCGAACGCCTCGGCGAGCGCCTGCGACAAGATCGGGGTCTCGCCGCTCGGCTTCCAGACGACCGCATTGCCCCAGAGCAGCGCGGGCGCGATCTTCCAGGCGGGGATCTGCACGGGGAAATTCCACGGTGTGATCACGGCGACGACCCCGACCGGCACGCGCAGCGTGCGCACGAGTTCGTCCGGCGTGCCCGACGGGTAGGTGCGTCCGTCGGCATCACGAGCATGGCCCGCGTGGTAGTGGATCGTCTCGACGGCACCGTCAAGCTCGCCACGGGCCTCACCGAGCGTCTTGCCCTCTTCGAGCGTCATCAGCCGTGCGAGCTCGTCCGCGCGCAGCGCAACCGCCTCCGCACAGGCGCGCAGGATGCGGCCGCGGCGGATGATCCCGAGTTCACGCCAGGCGGTCTGCGCCACGCGGGCGCGTCCGACGGCAGCGGCCACCGCAACAGCATCGGCGGCGACCACCTCGCCGACGATCTCGTCCGGTCGCGCGGGATTGACGCTCCGCATCGTCCCGCCACCCGGAATCGCCGTGCTCGCCTCCATGACGGGAACGATAGCGTTGCGAGCCGCCCGTCTGATCGGTGACGGCGGCCTTCCCCCAAACCCAACCCGGGGCTACTATCGGTGCATCGCCGCCGTCGCCCCCATCTCCCCCGGCGCCTGGGTCGATCGGCTCGGCGGAGCAGATCTCCTGCAGGCACGGCCGCGCCGCTGGCACGGGGTCGGGGTCGGCCTGTGGAGCTTCGGCGAGCTGCCGGATCGCGTGACCTTGCCCGGCATCGACATGCACTACATCTCGTTCACCGTGCGGGGCCCGCTGCATGTGGAGCGCGACACGGACGAGGGGCGCGTGGAGGCGGACTTCCGTCCGGGGCACTCGCTGATTATCGCGGCGGGGCGCGAGAACACCTGGCGCTGGGATCGCCCGACGGACGAGCTGCACCTGTACGTCGATCCGGCGTTTCTCGCCGATGTTGCGGCAGAAGCCGGCTTCGACTCGCCGGAGCTGATCGAGCGCTTCGCCTTCGAGGACCCCTTCCTGCGCCAGGCGACGCGGCTGCTGGCCGACGAGATGCGCGAACCGCAGACCGCGGGCGACCTCTTCGCCGAGTCGACGGGCCACGCGATCGCGCTGCACCTGCTGCGCACGCACTGCGCGATGCGGCGTCGGGATGTGCGCCGGCCGGGCGGCCTCTCGCCGGCGCAGCTGCGGCACGTACGCGCACTGATCGACGAGGACATCACGACG
>CAJCBN010000502.1 GCA_903960645.1 uncultured Actinomycetes bacterium
AGGAGGCGCGTGGCACAGCCCCAGCGCCGCGCTACATCGGCGGTGATCGCCGACAGCGGCTCGCCCGCACGCAGGCGGCGGGTGCGCGCGACGTGCAGGGCGACGTCTCGGTCGCCGAGGATGAACCAGTCGTCCTCACCAAGCTCGATCGCGGTGTCCATCAGCTGGCGCGTGTCGCCCGCCACGCCCCAGCCGTTGACCGGGTCGATCCGGCCCGTCAGCGTGTAGAGCACGGTGTCAAGGTCGGGCGAGATCGACAGTCCCCAGTGCTCGCAGTCGTCGCCGACGTTGCCGATCACCGTCAGGTCGCCGGGCGGCAGCGCCTCCTGGAGCGCGAGCGCCATACGCGCCCCACCGACACCACCGGCGATCAGCGTCACCTGCATGTGGCTTGGAACTCCTGCAGGTCGGCGGGCGTATCGAGGTCGCGGGCCAAGCCCGGTCGGACGACCGGCGTACCGCCGTGCCGAGCGGCCGAGCCGTCGCCGTAGGACGGCACGAAGGCGCTGGGCGGGCGGGCGGCGATTGCGTTGGTGCGGCCGTCCGGCGATGGTGCGATCGCCAGCGGGTCGGCGGCGGCCAGCAGCGCCGCGATGTCCGCGGTCTCGACGTAGGGCAGGTCCGCGGCGATCACGACGATGGTCCCCGCCTCGGGGTACGCAGCCAGCCCGCGCCGCACGCTCCCCGTCAGATCCTCGCCGCCATCGTCGACGACGCCCGTGCCGAGCTCGCGCGCCGCGATGTACGCGAGCGGATCCGACGACACGATCGCGACCTCGAGCCCCGCGCTCTGGCAGGCGTCGACGACGCGCGTCAGCAACTGCAGCGCAAGCGCATGCCGCTGCTCAGCATCGAGTACCTCACCAAGGCGCGACTTGGCGTCGTCGAGTGACTTCAGCGGGACCAGGGCTATCATCCAGCGGCAGTCTACGTCCGCCGCGCGCGGGGGACGCGAAGGGGGACCCGTGATCCGGATCGGCTACAAGGCATCGAGCGAGCAGTTCGCTCCGCGGGAACTCCTCGATTTCGCGATCCACGCCGACGCGAAGGGCTGGGACACGATCGCCATCTCGGACCACTTCCAGCCCTTCCGCCATACGGGGGGCCACTCGCCGTTCTCCTTCGCCTGGATGGGCGCGCTCATCGAGCGCACGTGCCACGCGTCGATCGGCACCAGCGTCATCACCCCGACGTTCCGTCATCACCCGTCCACGATCGCCCAGGGCTTCGCCACGCTGGCCTGCCTGGCGCCGGGCCGCATCTTCCTCGGCGTCGGCTCGGGCGAGTCGCTCAACGAGGTGCCGCCGACCGGCATCGAGTGGCCCGAAGGGCCGGAGCGCCTGAAGCGCCTGAAGGAATCGCTCGCGCTGATCCGCCAGCTCTGGAGCGAAGAGCGCGTGACGTTTGAGGGCGACTACTACTCGGCGCGCAGCGCGACGATCTACGACCTGCCCGACGCCCCGCCGCCGATCTACGTCGCCGCGGCTGCGCCGATGGCCTCCCGCTACGCCGGCGCCACTGCCGACGGCTTCATCACCACGTCGGGCAAGCCGAAGGAGCTCTACACCGAGAAGCTCCTGCCGGCGCTGACCGAGGGCGCCGAGAAGGCAGGCCGCTCGCTCACCGACCTCGACCTGTTGATGGAGATCAAGCTCTCGTACCACCCCGACCTCGCGCAGGCCAAGAGCGACTGCGACTTCTGGGCGCCGCTGGCCCTGCCCGCTGA
>CAJCBN010000503.1 GCA_903960645.1 uncultured Actinomycetes bacterium
CAGAAGCCGGTGACGATCACCGCGTCGAGCCACAGCGTCTACTACGGCGATGCGGTGCCGACGATCACGCCGAGCGTGACGCTCGCCAACAGCCAGACGCTGGCCACGGCCGGTGTGATGACGACGCAGCCGACCTGCACCACGACGTACACGGTGGAGACGCAGGTGGCAGCTGTGCCCGCGGACCGCACCACGACCTGCACCGGCGCGGTTGCCGACAACTACGCCTTCTCCTACACGGGCGGTGCCGTCAGCGTGCAGCGCAAGGGTGTGACGGTGACGGCGTCGAGCCCGGGTGTGACGTATGGCGATGACATCCCGTCGATCGCGCCGATCTATGCGGGTTGGGTTAACGGTCAGGACGAGACGATGGTGCTGACGAGTGCGCCGTCGTGTTCGACGGCGTATACGACGTCGACGGCGGTGAATGCGTCGGCGTTGTTGCGGCAGACGATCTGTGCGGGTGCGGTGGCGGCGAACTACTCGTTCACGTATCCGACGGGGCTCGTGACGGTTGGGAAGAAGACGGTGACGGTGACGGCGCGTGATTACAGCGTTAACTACGGCGATGCCAAGCCGACGGTGACGGCGACGTACGACGGGTTGATCAATGGTGCGGAGGCGACGGTGATTTCGGGGCAGACGTGCGTGACGGCGTATACGACGACGACCGTTGTGGGTGCGTTGGCGGCGAGCCGGACGACGAGTTGTTCGGGTGGTACCGCGACGAACTACCTGCCGAGCTACGTGACGGGTCTGGTGACTGTCAATCAGAAGCCGGTGACGATCACCGCGTCGAGCCACAGCGTCTACTACGGCGATGCGGTGCCGACGGTCACGCCGAGCGTGACGCTCGTCAACAGCCAGACGCTGGCCACGGCGGGTGTGATGACGACGCAGCCGACCTGCACGACCGTGTACACCACGACGACGCCGGTGGCCGCCGCGTCGGCGGACCGCACGACGACCTGCACCGGTGCAGTCGCCGCCAACTACGCCTTCTCCTACACGGGCGGTGCCGTCACGATCAACCAGAAGTCCGTGGTGATCACCGCGTCCAGCCCGGGTGTGACGTACGGCGACGTGATCCCGACGATCACGCCGTCGTTCGGGGCCTTCGCTGGCAGCGACACCTCGACGATCCTCTCGACGCCGCCGACGTGCACGACCGCGTACGTGCGGACATCGGCCTACGGCACGGCACCGGCGACGTCGTGCTCCGGCGCCGTTGCCGCCAACTACGCCTTCTCCTACACGGGCGGCGCCGTGACGATCGCGAAGAAGCAGTTGACGATCACGGCCTCGAGCATCACGCCGACCTACGGCGATGCGGCACCGTCCGTCGCGCCGCTGTTCAGCGGCTGGGTCAACGACCAGACGACCACCGCGCTCTCGACGCAGCCGACCTGCACCACGACCTTCACCGCCGCCACCACCGTGGCCGCTGGCGGCACGACCACCTGCTCCGGGGCCGCCGCTGCCAACTACTCGTTCGCGTACGTCGGCGGCACGGCCACGGTGGAGCGCCGGCTCGTGACGGTGACCCCGATCAACCTGACGCCGACGTACGGCGATGCGACTCCGACCGTCACGGTCCTCTCCTACGCCGGCTGGAAGACGGGGGAGAGCCAGACCGTCCTCACCGCCGCGCCGACCTGCTCGACGACGTACCTGCCCACCTCGCCTGTTGCGAGCGCGGAGACCACGCAGTGCGCCGCCGCGGCCGCCGCGAACTACCGGTTCGCCTACCCGCTCGGCACCGTCGTGATCGCCCGCAAGGCGGCGACGATCACCGCCTCCAGCCCGACGCGGACGTTCGGCGACGCGGTGCCGTCGGTGACGCCCATCTACGCGGGACTCGCCAACACCGAGGTGGGCGGCGACATCGTCACCACGCAGCCGGTCTGCACCACGACCTACGCACCGACGTCCGCCTACGGCACGACGCCGACCACCTCGTGCGCCGGCGCCGTCGCGGCCAACTACAGCTTCACGTACCCGGCCGGCACGGTCGCGATCTCGCGCAAGCCGGTCACCGTCACGGCCTCGAGTCCCACGGTCCGCTACGGCGACGCGATTCCCACGATCACGCCGAGCTACTCCGCCTTCGCCAACGCGGACACGGCAGCCATCGTCACCGGCACGACGTGCACGACCACCTACGTCCGGACCGCCGCGGTGTCCTCCTCGCCCACCACGATCTGCACGAGCGCGACGGCTGCCAACTACACCTTCGCGTACGTCGGCGGCACCGTGACCATCCTGCGCGCCACGCTGACGGTGACAGCCTCGAGCACGACCGTCACCCACGGCGACCCCGTGCCCGCTGTGGCGCCGGATCCGTCCGGCCTGCTCAACGGCGACACCGCCGCCGTCATTCACGGGCAGACCTGCACCACCGCGTACTCCCGCACGACCGACGCCGGGCACACCCCGTGGACGCGCTGCAGCGGCGGCACAGCCGACAACTACGACGTCGTCTACCTGAGCGGCACGGTTACCGTGCTGCAGGCCACCGTCAGCATCGGTTGGGCCTCGCTGTCCGCCATCACCTACGAGACGCCGCTGTCGGCCACGCAGCTCAGCGCGACCGCCTACGACGCCCACCGCGACGTCTCGAGCGAGGGCAGCTTCGCCTACTCGGTCGCCGGCACGTCGGTCTCGATCGGTGACGTGCTGCCCGCGGGCACGCATACCCTCCACGTCGAGTACACCCCCGACAACGGCGTCAGCTTCGCCGGTGCGGCGCGCAGCATCACGCTCGTTGTCAACCGGGCGCCACAGTCGCTCGTCATCGGTGCCGTCGCCACGACGCGCATCTACGGCCAGGCAACGACGCTGACCGCCGGCTCCTACTCGGGCACCGGCGCCATCGCCTACCGCGTCGACACGGGCCCCTGCGAGGTGGCCGGGGCGACGCTCCAGACGACGGGTGCCGGCACGTGCCAGATCAGCGCGACGATCGCCGTTGACGCCAACTACCTGCAGCAGATCTCCAACACCCTGGCCATCACGGTCAACCCGGCCACCCTCCAGGTCACCGCGCTAAACGCGCAGCGCCGCCGTGGCCTCGTCGATCCCACGCTGACGCACGCGATTACCGGCTTCGTCCGCGGCGACGACGAGAACGTGCTGACGGCGCCGGTCGGTCTCGTGCGCGAGCCCGGTGAGGAGCCCGGCACCTACGCCATCACCGCCTCGGGCGCCGCCGCTGCCAACTACGCCTTCGCCTACACGCCCGGTGTCTTCACGATCGTGGAGAAGGACTTCGCGACGATCACCTGGACCACGCCCGCTGCGATCACCTACGGCACGTCGTTGTCGGCCACCCAGCTCAACCCGAGCGCCGCCTTTGGTGGCGTCGACGTGCCGGGCGCCTACGCCTACTCGGTGGCTGGCAGCAGCGTGGCCGCGGGCACCATGCTGCCGGCCGGCGCGTACGTCGTGACCGCGGCCTTCACGCCGACCGATACCGACAACTTCCACAGCGGCCTGACGCAGCAGGTCGTGCTGACGGTGCAGCGCAAGGCGCTCACCGTCACCGGGATCACGGCCGCTGACCGCGTCTACGACGAGACGACGGCGGCGCAGCTGACCACGACCGCCGCCGCCCTCGTCGGCACGGTCGGTGTCGATGATGTCCGGCTCGATGTCGACAACGTCGTCGGCACCTTCGACGACGCGGCGGTGGCCGAGGGCAAGCTCGTCTCCGTGACGGGCCTCGAGCTGGCCGGCCTCGACCTCGACAACTACGTGCTGACGCAGCCGACCACGACGGCGCGCATCCGCGGCATCGTGCCGGGTCCGCCGACCACCGTGACCGCAACGCCGAGCGACCGCGCGGCCCGCGTCGAGTGGTCTGCCCCGGCCTTCACGGGTGGTGGACGCGTGCTGGCCTACACCGTCACGGCCTCGCCGGGCGGACAGACCTGTGCCTGGACCACGGGGCCGCTGTCGTGCACCGTCTCGGGCCTGACCAACGGGACGGCATACACGTTCAGCGTCGTGGCCACCAACGCCTACGGCGACAGTCCGGCCTCGAGCGCCTCCGGGAGCGTCGCGCCCGCAGCGCCGATGGCCGCCTCCGTGGAGTCCGTGCTCGACGCGGGCCTTGACGTCGAGGCCGACGGCACGATCCGCGTCGATCTGGGCTGTGCCGGCACGACCGAGGCCTGCTCGGTGAAGGTCACCATCACCGTCGACGGGGAGGTCATCGCGACGGGCACGAGCACCTCGGATCGCGCGACGCAGGACGCGATCATCCTGACCCTCTCGCCGGAGCTGCAGCGCGAGCTCGCGCGCCGCGGCACGCTGACCGTGAAGGTGACGATCGAGGTGTCGATCGGCGGCTTCAAGGTGAAGCTCTCCTCGATGGTCACGCTCGAGGCGCCGCCAGCGCAGGCCATCAAGAACCTGAATCTCAGGCCCACAGCCGAGGGCGATGCGACGCTCGGGGCGAGCTGTCTCGGCTCCACGGTGCAGCGCTGCTCGGGTGAGCTCGCGCTCTATGCCGAGCCGGCCGTCCTGAACGCCGTGTCGACGCGGGCGCGCAAGCGGGTGCTGATCGGTAGCGGGCCGTTCGGCGGAGCCGCTGGCGAGCCCGTCAAGGGTGGCGCCAAGCTGACCCCCGAGGGGCGTACGTACCTCGAGACCCACGGCTCCATGCGCGTGATCCCGGTCTTCACCTTCAAGGGGGGTACGCGCCTGGGCAGCAAGCTGCCGAAGGGCTTCGCCCTGACCATGCTCGACGAGCAGGCGTGGCTCAAGCGCGCCATCCGCACGCTCTCGGTCGGCGGCCAGCCGCGCCTCGACCTCAACCTGCTGCTCGACGACGTCGCTGCGGGCCGGGTCTCGCACCGTGAGGCCGCCCGCCGCATCGATCGCCAGATCATCCCGCGGCGCCTCGCCGCCCGAGCTCAGGTCAATGCCCTGCCGGTGCCGCCGGTGGCCCTGCGCCGCGTTGTCAGGCTGCTTGACCGCTCGTTCGCGCAATCGCTCGCCGCCAACCGCGCCTACATCCGCTGGCTCCGGTCCGGCCAGCGCGCCGACGCGATCGGCTGGCGCTACTCGCTCAAGGCGACGGCGACCAAGCGGGAGCTGATCGACCTACTCGACCGGCTCGGCACGAAGCACGGCCTGCGGGTGCCGCCGGCCACCGGGCTCTGGCCGTAGTCGCACAGGCACGACATGATCTGCGCATGCGCATCCGCTCGCTCGACCACATCGTCCTGACCTGCGCCGACCCCGAGGCGACCGTCGCCTTCTACGAGCGCGTCGGCATGCAGCGCGAAGAGTTTGGCGGCGGGCGGCTCGCACTGCGCTTCGGCGACCAGAAGCTCAATCTCCACCAGGCCGGTGCGGAGTTCCAGCCGCATGCCACTACCCCGTTGCCGGGGACTGGCGATCTCTGCCTCCTCGTCGATGGCCCGATCGAGGCAGTCGTCAAGCACCTCGGCGAGGTTGGCATTGCGATCGAGGAGGGCCCGGTCGATCGCACCGGTGCCGTCGGCCCGTTGCGGTCGGTCTACGTCCGTGACCCCGACGGCAATCTCGTGGAGTTCGCCGAGCAGGTTTGAGGCGCCGATCGCCTGCGCGATCGAGGTGCTACATTCATGTACATGACTGACACCGTGGGCGTGGCCGAACTCCGCCAGAACCTCAGCGTGTACCTGCGTCGCATCGAGAAAGGCGAGCGTCTGATCGTGACCGATCGCAACCGTCCCGTTGCGGAGATCGGGCCTGTCGGGCACGACTCGTCGGCGATTGATCGCCTCATCGCCGAGGGCCGCGCTATGCCTGCACGACGCGTGCGGCGCTTCGAACCTCTGGTCCTCGATGCGCCACGCAACGCCTTTAGCGATGCCCTGATCGAACTGCGCGGCGATCGCTGATGACCGTTCTCTACCTCGACTCGTCCGCAATCGCCAAGCTCGCATTCGAGGAGGACGGCAGCGACATCCTCGCCGAGTACATCGAGTCGTGCGACGTTGTGTCATCTGACGTCGCGTTGACGGAGGTGACACGCACCGCGCGTCGTATCGCGTCTGAGATTCCGGCGAACGCCCTCGGCGATCTGCTCGAGAAGACGATGATCGCCATGGAGGAGATGATGCTGATCATGGTCGAGACCAGGACACTCGTGCGTGCCGGCGCCATCGAGGGGTCGTTCCTCCGATCGATAGACGCGATCCACATCGCAACTGCGCAGGGCCTCGGCGATGTCGATGTCTTCGTCACGTACGACGAGCGGCAGGCGGCAGCCGCACGCCTCGCCGGGTTCCGCACGATCTCCCCTGGCGTCTAGCCCAGCGCGACGCGGTAGGGCGCGCTCGTCTCGGTGGCGACCGTCTCTTCGGTCGCGCCGTCGAGCAGCTCCGTCAGCACGAGCTCGCCGTCGAGCACGCGGAAGACTGCGTGCTCGGTGATCACGACCTTCACGACGCCGACGGCGGTGAGGGGGAGGGTGCACGCGGGCACGAGCTTCGGCTCGCCTTCGGGTGTGGTCGCCATCATCGTCACGATCACGCGCTTCGCGCCGGTCACGAGGTCCATCGCGCCGCCGACGCCGAGCGCTTTGCCGCCCGGGATCATCCAGTTGGCGATGTCACCGGTCTCAGACACCTCAAGCGCACCGAGCACGACAGTGTCGACGTGGCCGCCGCGGATCATCGCGAACGACGACGCCGAGTCGAACGCGGCGGCGCCGGGCATCAGCGTGACGGGCTTCTTGCCGGCGTCGATCAGCTCGAGATCGACCTCGCCCTCGGCGGGGCGGGGCCCGACGCCGAGCAGGCCGTTCTCCGTATGCAGGAAGATCTCGACGTCGGGGTCGAGGAAGCCGGGGATGCGGTTGGGGATGCCGATGCCGAGGTTCACGACCTCGCCGGAGTGGAGCTCCTGCGCCGCGCGGGCGGCGATCACGTCGCGGGCGTCGGTCATGCGCCGGCTCCCTGCACGTCGGCGAGCGAGAGCGTGCGCTGCACGAGGCGGTTCACGTAGAGATGCGGCGTGTGGACATCTTCGGGTGCGAAGCCGCCGACGGGCCGAATCTCTGCGACCTCGGCGATCGTGAGCGCACCGGCGCTCGCCATCGCGGGATTGAAGTTCTGTGCGGTGCGGCGGTAGCGGAGGTTGCCGAGCTCGTCGCCCCACGTCGCGTAGACCAGGCTCACGTCGGCGTGCAGCGGCGACTGCAGGATGTGCGGCACGCCATCGATGATGCGCTCCTCATGCCCTTTCGCGAGTTCGGTGCGCGCGCCGACCGGCGTGTAGAAGCCGCCGATGCCCGCGCCACCGGCACGAATCGCCTCGGCGAGTGTGCCCTGCGGCAGCAGCTCGTAGTCGATCGAGCCGGTCATCGCGGCCTCGACGGCCTCGGGGTTCGACGTGAAGAACGACGCGATCGCCTTCTTGATGCGCCCCTGGCGGAGCAGCAGCCCGAGCCCGCGCCCGGCCTCGCCGGTGTTGTTCGAGATAATCGTCAGATCCGTCGCCGTCGAGTGCTCGACGAGCGCGTCGATCAGCGTCAGCGGCGCGCCAACGAGGCCGAACCCACCGACCATGATCGTGGCGCCATCCTTGACCTCGGCGATCGCCTCTTTGGCGGAGAGCTGGTGCGCTGCCATCCACGGATCATCGCACCGTGGCGGGATGTGTGGCCGCGGTCGGGGGAGAGTGGGCGTCATCCGGTTCGAACCGGTGTGTTGGCGGGCGGTTCGGGGTGTTTGCGATTGCGTGGTCACCGATACGCGAAAGGCTGCTGTCCGGTTGCTGCCCATAGGCAAGAAGCGGTCACGCACCACGCGAGCCGGGTTGCCGTGACGGTGACGCTCTGAACCACGTCGGTCCCTCATCCGGTTAAGCCATGGATAGTCTGCAATTGG
>CAJCBN010000504.1 GCA_903960645.1 uncultured Actinomycetes bacterium
GCGCCGGATATCGCGGGCAAGGGCATCGCCAACCCGACCGCGATGATCCTCACGGTCGCGATGATGCTGCGCGATCTCGATCAGCCCACCGCCGCCGCTGCGATCGAGGCCGCGGCCATCCACTGTCTGGAGCACGGGCCCACCACGCCAGATCTTGGCGGCACGGCCACCACCGACGAGGTCGGCTCGGCGATCGCCGAGCTGCTCGCAAAGGGGAACGCATGAGCGACACCGCACTGACCAAAGCGCGCCAGCGCAAGGAGCGCATGCTCGGCTCCGAGGCGATCATCCGCGCCCTCGAGGCCGAGGGCGTCGAGATCTGCTGGGGCATCCCGGGCGGAGCGATCCTCCCGCTGTACGACGCCTTCATGGCGATCGACCACTCGATCGAGCACGTGCTCGTGCGCCACGAGCAGGGTGCGGGACACATGGCGCAGGGCTACGCGCGCGCAACCGGCAAGGTCGGCGTCTGCATCGCCACGAGTGGCCCGGGCGCGACGAACCTCGTCACCCCGATCGCCGATGCCTTCCTCGACTCCACCCCGATCGTCGCCATCACCGGCCAGGTACCCACGCACCTGATCGGCACCGACGCCTTCCAGGAGGCCGACATCACGGGCATCGTGATGCCGATCGTCAAGCACTCGTTCCTCGTGCAGCGAGCCGAGGACATCCCGAAGGCCATCCACGAGGCCTTCCACATCGCCAGCACCGGCCGGCCCGGCCCCGTGCTCGTCGACATCCCCAAGGACCTCCAGCTGACGGAGATCGACTTCGCCTACACCGACGAGGTTGATCTGATCGGCTACAACTCGACGTTCCCCGAGCAGCTCGAGGGCATCGAGGCCGCGGCGGAGCTGATCGCCCGCTCGCGCAAGCCGGTGCTGTACGTCGGCGGCGGCATCATCAACGGCGAGGCCTGTGACGATCTGATCCTGCTCGCCGAGGCGCTGCAGATCCCCGTCACGACGACCCTGCTCGCCAAGGGCGCGTTCCCCGACTCGCATCCCCTGTCGGTGCAGATGCCGGGCATGCACGGCTCGAAGTACGCCAACTGGACCATCCACCGCTCCGACCTGCTGATCACGGTCGGCGCGCGCTTCGACGATCGCGTCACCGGCAAGCTGGACGCGTTCGCCCCCGGCGCCAAGATCATCCACTTCGACATCGATCCGGCCGAGGTCTCCAAGAACCGGCACGCCGACGTCGCGCTGGTGGGCGAGCTTCGCACGACGCTGCCGGCACTGCGGAACGCCGTGACCGCACGGGCGGACAATGCGGCCCGCGCCGAGCATCAGAGCGAGTGGCTCCGCGACGTGCAGGGCTGGCGCCGCGACAACCCCTTCCGCTACAAGAAGGGCGCCAAGCTCAAGCCGGAGTACGTCATCGAGGCGTTCGACAAGGCCCTCAAGGGCAAGGACACGATCTGGGTGACCGGCGTCGGCCAGCACCAGATGTGGGCGGCCCAGTACCTGTCGATCGACGGCCCGCGCCGCTGGCTCACCTCGGGCGGCCTCGGCACCATGGGCTTCGGCGTCCCCGCCGCCATCGGTGCGCAGCAGGGCTGCCCCGACGCGTACGTCGTCAACTTCGACGGCGACGGCTGCTTCCAGATGACGATGCAGGAGCTGGCCACCGCCCGCTGCTACGACGTGCCCGCGATCCACGCCGTGATGAACAACGGCTGGCTCGGCATGGTGCGCCAGTGGCAGGAGCTCTTCCACGGCGAGCGCTACTCCGAGACGAACCTGTTCGGCACGATCCCGGACTTCGTCCTGCTGGCCGAGGCGTACGGCTGTCTCGCGCTGCGGGCGGAGACCGAGGACGAGGTCGATGCCGTCATCGCCGAGGCGATCGCCGCGCGCCGTCCGACCGTGATCGACTTCCGCGTCGATGAGGAGGAGAAGGTCTATCCGATGGTGCCAGCCGGCGCCGCCTCGCACGAGATGATCGACGAGGTCTGGGAAAACGAGTGGGTCGAGGAGGGCGTCTGATGGCCACACCGGGACATCACACACTGAGCGTGCTGGTGGAGAACCGTCCGGGCGTGCTGTCGCGCGTCTCCGGGCTCTTCTCGCGGCGCGGGTTCAACATCGACAGCCTCGCCGTCGGACCAACGGAGCGCCCCGATCGCTCCGTGATCACGATTCGCGTGGACTGCACGCGCCACTCGGTCGAGCAGGTCGTCAAGCAGCTCGACAAGCTGATCGACGTCATTCACGTCATCAAGGTGCACCCGGACATGGCGATCGAGCGGGAGCTCCTGCTGATCAAGGTCAAGGCCGATGCCAACCACCGCCTCGAGATCATGCGGGTCTCCGAGGTGTTCAACGCCCGCGTCGTCGACGCCGGCGCCGACTCCCTCCTGCTCGAGTGTGTGGAGCATCCCGACCGCCTCGCGGCGCTCGAACAGCTGCTCTCGCCGTACACGATCGTCGAGGCCGTCCGCACGGGCCGCGTCGCCATGACCCGGGCCTCGGTCGCCCACGACGAGTCGCGCGCACCGCTCCGCATCCTCGGGTAAGCGCGCCCCCGAGACCGCTCCGCACGTACATTTCACCTCAGGCGCTTGACGCCCTCACCTGCAACGACAAGGAAGACACCGCATGGCCACCCTCTACTACGAGTCCGACGGCGATTTCGCCACCCTCAAGGGCAAGAAGATCGTCGTCGTCGGCTATGGCTCGCAGGGCCATGCGCACGCGCTCAATCTGCGCGATTCGGGCGCCGACGTCACCGTCGCCGTCCGCCCCGGCTCCGAGGGCTGGAAGCGGGCCGAGAGCCACGGCTGGACGCCGCAGGCCCCGATCGACGCCGTCAAGGACGCCGACATCGTCGCCATCATGGTCCCCGATCAGGTGCAGGGCGAGCTCTGGAACGGCTCGCTCAAGGACGCCGTCAAGCCCGGCGCCACGATCCTCTTCACCCACGGGTTCTCCGTGCACTTCGGCATCATCGAGGCGCCCGCGGGCTCCAACGTGATCATGTGTGCGCCCAAGGGCCCTGGCCATCTCGTCCGCCGCGTCTACACCGAGGGCGGCGGCGTGCCCGCGCTGATCGCCATCGAGAAGGACGACGCCGGCTCGGCCCGCGACATCGCGATGGCCTGGGCGATCGGCATCGGCTCCGCGCGCGCCGGCGTGATCGAGACCACCTTCCGCGAGGAGACCGAGAGCGATCTCTTCGGCGAGCAGGCCGTGCTCTGCGGCGGCGCCACCGCCCTGATCCAGGCCGGCTTCGAGACGCTCGTCGAGGGTGGCTACGCCCCCGAGATCGCGTACTTCGAGGTGCTGCACGAGCTCAAGCTGATCGTCGACCTGCTGTACGAAGGCGGCATGGACTGGATGCGCTACTCCATCTCCGACACCGCCGAGTACGGCGACCTCACGCGCGGTCCGCGCGTGATCGGCCCGGAGAGCAAGGCCGCCATGAAGGAGATCCTCCACGAGATCCAGACGGGCCAGTTCGCCCGCGAGTTCATCGAGGAGAACCAGTCCGGTCGCGTCACGATGCGGATGCTTCGCAAGCGCGGAGCTGAGAGCCAGCTCGAGCAGGTCGGCGCCGAGCTTCGCTCGATGATGCCGTTCGTCGGTCAGGCGCGCGCCAAGTCCGAGCAGGCGTAGGTGCGACGAGACCCGGGGTAGGCTGCGTCTGATGCCCCGGGTCGTCGTCCTCCTCCTCGTCATCGTCGGCACCTGCGTGCTGGCGGCCTGTGGCGGCTCGAGCGCCGACACACCGGCGGGAGGGTCGTCCGACCCCACGCTGGCCGGGCTGATCGGCACGCCCGACGCGACGCAGCTCGTCACCCCGAACCTGATCGTCATGGGCGGCACCGACTTCCCGGCGGGCAAGACGGTGCGGATCCCCTTCCAGATCTACCGCAAGGACGGGCAGCTGCTGGAGCCCGACGGAGGCACGGCCCAGCTCTACTTGGGCGAGACGGCCACCAGCCCCGCGCTCGGCCCCTACCCCGTGGAGCAGCTATCCCTCGCCGGCGAGGGCGTGACCTTCGATCGTGACGATGCCCGCGTGATCATGGTCGCCGCGGCGGTTCCCCTGCCCAAGGCCGGCACCTGGAACGCCGTCGTCACGATGAGCGTCGATGGAGCCGAGACGACCGCGACCAACGCGTTCACCGTGCTGGCCACTGAGACCACCCCAGCGGTCGGCGACGCCGCACCAACGGCGCGCACGCCGACGCTCGCAGATGTCGGCGGCGATGCCGCCAAGATCTCCACCGCCTTCCCGGCGGATCCGTCGCTGCTGCAGGACTCGATTCCCGACCTGCTCGCCGCCCAGACGCCCTTCGTCGCCGTCTTCGCCACGCCCAAGTTCTGCACCAGCCGGATCTGCGGGCCGATCGTCGACATCGTGCAGAACGTCCAGCGCTCGCTGAAGGGCACCCCCATGGCCTTCGTGCACGCTGAGATCTTCACGGACCTCGACCCGTCGAAGGGCGCAGCCCCCTGGGTCGAGGCGTGGCGCCTGCCCACGGAGCCATGGGTCTTCGTCGTGGCAGCCGACGGCCGCATTACCGCCAAGTTCGAAGGGGCGATCACCGAGCAAGAGCTCGAGACCGCTGCCCGCGCGGCGCTGAAGGCGCCGTAGCCGCTAGGCCGTGATGGCCTGCCAGGCGGCAGGCGCCTCGAGCACGCCGAGCCGCTGCTTCAAGGCGGAGCAGACGTCCGCCGCGAGGTCGGCCGCCTCGGCCCGTCCCTCGTCAGTCAGGGCCGTCAGCCCGGTGCGATCGCGCCGGA
>CAJCBN010000505.1 GCA_903960645.1 uncultured Actinomycetes bacterium
AGGGCAAGAGCGGCGAGACGGGCATGCGGCCGCTGGCCGCGAGCTGCGTGCGCAGGCGCCAGTGGGCGAAGTTCGGGAACGAGACGATGCTGCGTCGGCCGACGCGATGCATCTCGCGCAGCACGAGGGCGGGGTGGTGGACGGCCTGCAGGGTCAGCGACATGATCACGATGTCGAAGGAGTCGTCCTCAAGATCATCGAGACCTTTGTCGATGTCGTCCTGGAGGACGGGCACTCCGCGCTGCAGACAGCTGATCACGCCTTCGTCGGAGATCTCGACGCCGAGGCCGTCGGCACCGCGCCGGATCAGCTCCGCGAGTAGCGAGCCGTCGCCGCAGCCGAGGTCGAGCACGCGGGCGCCGGGCGGGACGAGCGAGGCGATGACGTCGTGGTCGGCGCGCATCAGCCAGCCTCCTCCAGCGCCCGGTCGAGGTAGGCGGCAACGGTGCGGTGGTACTCGGGCACCTCGAGGAGAAACGAATCGTGGCCGTGCGGCGAGGAGATCTCACGGAACGTCACGGGGACGCGGTGCGCGGTCAGGGTGCGGACGATGCCGCGCGAGTGCGACGTGTCGAAGCGCCAATCGGTGTCGAACGCCAGCACGAGGAACTTCGTCCGCACGTGTGCCAACTGCTCGCGCACCCGCTCGGCGTCTGCGAACGGATCGAAGTAGTCCATGACGCGCGTCAGGTAGAGGTACGAGTTCGCGTCGAAGCGGTCGAGGAAGGCCTTGCCCTGATGCTGGAGGTAGGACTCCACCTGGAAGTCGACGCCGAGGTCGAAGCGCGGCTCCTCGCGGTCCTGAATGCGACGCCCGAACTTCTGGCGCATCGACTCCTCGGACAGGTAGGTGATGTGCGCCATCATGCGCGCCACGGAGAGGCCATGATCGGGCCCCTTGCCGGTCGCGTAGTAGTCGCCGTCGGCGAAGTCGGGGTCGTTCATGATCGCCGCACGCGCCACGGCGCTGAAGGCGATGTTCTGCGCGGACAGACGGCTCGTCGCGCAGACGACGATGCCGTTGTCGAGCTCGTCCGGATGATCGAGGGCCCACTGCAGGACCTGCATGCCGCCGAGGGAGCCGCCGATGGCGGCGAGCACGCGCTGGATGCCGAGGTGTTGGAGCAGGCGGCGCTGCACCTTGACGAGGTCGGCAACCGTGAAGATCGGGAAGCGCAGGCCGTACGGCGCTCCGGTCGACGGATCGATTGACGAGGGACCGGTCGTGCCCTGACAGCCGCCGAGCAGGTTGGACGAGATCACGAAGAGACGGTCTGTATCGACGGGCTTGCCGGGGCCGATCAGGGTGTCCCACCAGCCCGGCCGATCGGGATCGCCGTGGTGTCCGGCCGCGTTGGCGTCGCCGGTCAGGGCGTGGCAGATCACGACGACGTTGCCGTCGCCGGCGGTGCGCTCCCCGTACGTCTCGTACGCCACCTCGACGGGAAAGAGGGTCTCTCCCGAGTCGAGCACGAGCGGGTCGTCCTCCGTGAAGAGGACGACCCGCTGCGTCTCGACCAACCCGAGGGAGCGCCGCGTGTGATCGGCTGCTCCCATCGGTCTACTTGCTCTTCGCCAGCGCCTGATCGATGTCCGCGATCAGGTCATCGACGTTCTCGATACCGACCGAGAGGCGGACCATGTCCGGCTTGACGCCGGCGGTCTCGAGCTCCGCGTCGTTCAGCTGCGAGTGCGTCGTGGAGGCGTTGTGGATCGCGAGCGAGCGCGCATCGCCGATGTTGGCGAGGTGCGTGAACAGCTCGAGTGCCTCGATGAACGTGCGCCCGCCGTCACGGCCGCTCTTGACGCCGAAGGACACGATGCCGCCGTAGCCCTTGCCCGTGTTGAGGATGCGCTTGGCGACCTCGTGGTAGTCGTCGCCCTCGAGGCCGGGGTAGTAGACCCAGCTCACGTCGGGATGCGACTCGAGGTGCTTGGCGATCGTCAGCGCGTTCTGGCTCTGACGCTCGACGCGCAGCGCCATCGTCTCGAGGCCCTGCAGGATCAGGAACGCGTTGAACGGCGACAGTGCTGCGCCCGTGTTGCGGAGCATCACCGTGCGGACGCGAGCGATGTACGCCGCCGGGCCCATGGCGTCGGACCAGACAACGCCGTGGTACGACGGGTCGGGCTTCGTCAGACCGGGGAAGCGGTCGGCGTTGGCGACCCAGTCGAACTTGCCGGAGTCGACGATCACGCCGGCGATCGTGGTGCCGTGGCCGCCCATGTACTTGGTGGCCGAGTGCACGGCGATGTCGGCGCCGTGCTCAAAGATCTGCGTGAGGATCGGCGTGCCGATCGTGTTGTCGACGATCAGCGGCAGGCCCTGTGCGTGCGCGGCATCGGCCCAGGCCTTGATGTCGACCACGTTGAGGCGCGGGTTGCCGATCGTCTCGGCGAACACGAGCTTCGTGTTCTCGTCGACGAGCGCGGCGACCTGCTCCGGCTGGTCGGGGTCGACGAAGCGGACCTCGATGCCGTACTGCGGCAGCGTGTGCGCGAACAGGTTGTAGGTTCCGCCGTAGAGCGTCGAGACGCTGATGATGTTGTCGCCGGCCTTGGCGATGTTCATCACCGAGTAGGTGACGGCGGCCTGGCCGGACGCGATCGCGCAGGCGGCGATGCCACCCTCAAGTGCCGCGACGCGCTGTTCCATCACGTCCCAGGTCGGGTTCATGATGCGCGTGTAGATGTTGCCCGGCACGGCCAGGGCGAACAGGTCCGCCGCGTGTTGGGCATCGTTGAACTCGTAACTCGTGGTCTGGTAGATCGGCACCGCGACCGACTTCGTCGTCGGGTCGGGGCTCTGGCCGGCGTGGAGTACCAGCGTCTCCGGCTTGAGATTCGTCATCGTCTGCTCCTTGTGCCTAACGGCGTCGCGTCCCGGGGAGGGGGTCCGGGCCTTCGGGGGCGGACCGGCGGCGCCGCGGTTTCGTTCGCGACGACGGCTAACCATCTTCCGCTCACCCGTCCGGGACTTGGCCGGGTTTGCGCTGGATGAAGCACCTGGCGGGCGGTTGCCCCGGTTGCTGTCGCGTCGATGGGCCAGATCCCTCGGCGACTCGTGATGGGTTGCGTGCAGCAGATTAGCAATTGACGGCGATGCGTCAAGCCCGCGGCAGGCCGACCACCGGCGGCTGCGCGAAGGTGCTGGGTGCCGTACCATCCAACGGAAGCGCTCCTCGCGGGCGCGACTCACTACTCATTCACGAGGTGAAGGGCATGTCCGAGCAGGGCACCATGCGCGTCAAGAGCGGTCTGGCCGAGATGCTGAAGGGCGGCGTCATCATGGACGTCGTCAACGCCGAGCAGGCCAAGATCGCCGAGGACGCCGGCGCCTGCGCCGTCATGGCGCTCGAGCGCGTGCCCGCCGACATCCGTGCCGACGGCGGCGTTGCCCGCATGTCGGATCCCGAGATGATCATCGGCATCCAGGAGGCCGTCTCCATCCCCGTGATGGCGAAGGTCCGCATTGGTCACTTCGTCGAGGCTCAGGTCATCGAGAGCCTCGAGGTCGATTACATCGACGAGTCCGAGGTGCTGACGCCCGCGGACGAGGCACACCACATCGACAAGTGGAAGTTCACGATTCCGTTCGTGTGCGGCGCGACGAACCTCGGTGAGGCGCTGCGGCGCATCGGTGAGGGCGCGGCGATGATCCGCTCGAAGGGCGAGGCCGGTACCGGCGACGTCGTCGAGGCGGTCCGACACATCCGCGCGATCACCGGCGAGATCCGCCAGCTCGCGGCGATGGACCCCGACGAGCTCTACGCCCGCGCCAAGGAACTGCAGGCTCCGCTGCCGCTGGTGCAGGAGACGGCCCGCCTCGGCCGCCTGCCCGTGGTGCTGTTCACTGCCGGTGGCGTTGCGACGCCCGCCGACGCGGCTCTGATGATGCAGCTCGGCTCCGACGGCGTGTTCGTCGGCTCCGGCATCTTCAAGAGCGGCGACCCCGCGGCCCGGGCCCGTGCCTGCGTCGAGGCGACGACGCACTTCCGCGACCCCGCCAAGATCGCTGAGGTCTCCAAGGGGCTCGGCGAGGCGATGGTCGGCCGCAGCGCGAAGTCGATTCCCGAGGCCGAGCTGCTCGCCGGACGTGGCTGGTAGCACGCCGCGCGTCGGCGTCCTCGCGCTGCAGGGAGCATTCCGAGAGCATGGTCGCTCGCTGGAGCGCCTCGGCGCGACGGTGGTCGAGGTGCGCACCCCCGGCGATCTCGAGGGTCTTGACGGCCTCGTGCTACCGGGCGGCGAGTCGACGACGATGGATCTCCTGCTCGGCTCGTCCGGGCTGCGGGCGCCGCTGGGCGATGCCGTGGCGGCGGGGCTGCCCGTGTTCGGAACCTGCGCCGGCCTGATCCTGCTGGCACGTGACATCGAGGACGGCGTCGAGGGGCAGCGGACGCTCGCCGCGCTCGACGTGACAGCCCTGCGCAACGGCTACGGCCGTCAGGTGCGCTCCTTCGAGGGCGAGGTTGCGCTCGCGTCCGGCGGCGAGCCGATGACCGGCCTCTTCATCCGCGCCCCGCGCATCACGCGCGTCGGCGAGGGCGTCGAAGTGCTCGGCCTGCTCGGCGATGAGCCCGTCGCGGTGCGGAGCGGGTCTATCATGGCGGCAACGTTCCATCCGGAGCTG
>CAJCBN010000506.1 GCA_903960645.1 uncultured Actinomycetes bacterium
AAGATGATCGGCGTCGGCAAGGAGGTCGCGAACGTGGTGCTCGGCGGCCACTCCTCGCTGCTCCACCCGTTCCGCTACGAGCGCTTCGCCACCGGTGATCTCCACCCGGTGTCGAACAGCCCGTACCCCTGGTCGTAAGGCGTCGACCCCGCCCGCGCCGCTTCGGCGGTGCGGGCGGGCTCCGCTTCCCTACGGGCGCAGCAGGCGCTCGATGCCGTCGCTCCAGAGGCGGCGCGTGCGGTCGATGACCGTCGGCTCGGCCTGGTAGATCACGCGGACCGAGAGACCGTCCATCAGCCCCCAGTACGCGAACACGAGCTCGTCCGACGCGATGTCGTTGCGCACCTGGCCGCGCCGCTTGCCCTCGTCCAGCAGCTGCGCGATCTTGGCGTTGGCGCCCGCGCTCATCTCGACCAGCATCGCGTGCAGCTCAGGCTGGTTCAGCGAGAACAGCTGGATCTCGAGGTAGATGCGCTCGGCGATCGCCGCCTGCTCCGTCAGCGGCAGCCAGTGCTCGCCCATCGACCGCAGCTCGGCGATGCAGTCCCAGTCCGCGGGGCGCTCGACCGGTGCATCCGCCGCGTGCACATCGATCGGGCTGTCGTCCCACGTGGTCAGCGCGACGGCGCGCAGCAGGTTGTCGCGGGTGCCGAAGGCATGCGTGAAGGGACGCGTTGAGGTGCCAGCGGCAGCGGCCAGACGACGGAACGTGCAGGCCGCCACGCCCTCGCGTGCGATCAGCTCGCGCGCCACGCCGACGAGGCGGACGCGGCGCTCCTGGCTCGATTCCGGTGTCGACGTCGCGGCCACCCGACAAGGGTACTCCGCCTAGGCTGTCCCCTGCGACGGAACCGAGCCGAGCCGCTGTCGGCCTGCCGTCGGGAAGACCACGCCACGATGCCGCCGCGAAACGCCGACCCGCTCGACACCGCCCTCTCGCCGCTCGCCGCCACCTGGCTGCGCGCAACCTTCCCCGACGGACCCACCGCCGCGCAGGCGCAGGGGTGGCCCGCGATCGCCGCCGGCGGCAACGTCCTCTTGTGCGCCCCGACGGGCTCCGGCAAGACGCTCGCGGCCTTCCTCGTCGCCCTCGACCGCCTCGCCACCCAGCCGCGGGCGGAGCCGGGCACCCGCGTGCTCTACCTGTCGCCCTTGAAGGCGCTCAACTACGACATCGAGCGCAACCTGCGCGGCCCGCTGGCCGGCCTGCGCGCCACCGCCGACCGGCTCGGCCTGCCCCTGCCGGAGATCGACGTGGGCGTCCGCACCGGCGACACGCCAGAGAAAGAGCGCGCCCGCCAGGCTCGCACACCGCCGGACATCCTGATCACCACGCCCGAGAGCCTGTTTCTGCTGCTCACCTCACCGACGCGCCGCGAGGGGCTGCGCACGGTCGAGACCGTGATCATCGACGAGGTCCACGCCGTCGCTGGCACCAAGCGCGGCAGCCACTTGGCGCTGTCGCTCGAGCGGCTTGAGCAGCTCGTCGGGCGTCCCGTCCAGCGCATCGCGCTATCCGCGACCGTCTCGCCGCTCGACGAGGTCGCGCGCTTTGCGTCGGGCGACCGCCCCTGCACGATCGTCGACGCCGGCATGCGCCGCGCCATCGACGTCGACGTCGTCGTGCCGCTCGCGGACATGACGCGACCGGACGCCGAGGGCGCCGCGCTCCCCGAGCACGTCCAGGGCGGTGGCGACGCCGGTGCCAACTCGGTCTGGCCGGCGATCTACCCCCAGCTGCTCGAGCTGATCGAGGCGCACACCACCACGCTCGTCTTCGTCAACTACCGACGCCTCGCCGAGCGCCTCGCGCTGCGCCTCAACGAGCTGGCCGAGCGCGAGATCGCGCGAGCCCACCACGGCTCCCTGGCCCGGGAGACGCGCCAGGAGGTCGAGGAGCTGCTGAAGAGCGGCCAGCTGCCCTGCCTCGTCGCCACGTCCTCGCTCGAGCTCGGCATCGATATGGGCTCGATCGACCTCGTCATCCAGGTCGAGTCGCCGCGCAGCGTCGCCCGCGGCCTGCAGCGCATCGGCCGCGCCGGCCACACCGTCGGTGCCGTGAGCCGCGGCCGCATCTTCCCCAAACACCGCGGCGACCTCGTCGAGAGCGCCGTCGTCGTCAAGCGCATGTACGAGGGCGCCGTCGAGGACATCCGCATCCCGCAGAATCCGCTCGACGTGCTGGCCCAGCAGATCGTCTCGATGTGCTCCGCCGAGGACTGGACCGTGACTGACCTCGAGGCGCTGGTCCGCCGCGCCGCGCCGTACCACGACCTGCCGCGCCCGCAGCTCGAGGGCGTGCTCGACATGCTGGCGGGTCGCTATCCATCCGACGAGTTCGCCGAGCTGCGCCCACGCATCACGTGGGACCGCATCGGTGACGTGCTCCACGGGCGCGACGGCTCCCGCGCCCTGGCCGTCGCCAACGCCGGCACGATCCCCGACCGCGGCCTCTACGGCGTGCACCTCGCAGACGGCGGCGGGCGCGTCGGCGAGCTGGACGAGGAGATGGTCTACGAGGCGCGCGCCGGACAGATCTTCCAGCTCGGCGCCTCGAGCTGGCGGATTGAGCGAATCACCCGCGACCGCGTGCTGGTCTCCCCCGCGCCCGGCCGCCCTGGGCAGATCCCCTTCTGGCGCGGCGAGGGCGCCGGCCGCACGATCGAGCTCGGCCGCGCGCTCGGCGCCTTCACCCGCGAGCTCGGCGGCATGCGCGCGGATGCCGCCCACCGGCGCCTGCGCACCGAGCATCACCTGGACGAGCGCGCCGCCGACAACCTGCTCGCCTACTTCCGCGAGCAGCGCGAGGCGACCGGCGTGCTGCCCACCGACCGCACGATCGTCGTCGAGCGCTTCCGCGACGAGATCGGCGACTGGCGCCTGTGCGTGCTGACCCCGTTCGGCGCCCGCGTCCACGCGCCGTGGGCGCTGGCGATCGGCGCGCGCCTGCGGGCCGAGCACGGGCTCGAGGTCCAGGCGCTGTGGTCCGACGACGGCATCATCGTCCACCTGCCCGACGCCGACGATCCGCCGCCGGCCGACGTCGTCGCGCTCGATCCGGACGCGGTCGAGGACATGGTCGTCGGCGAGCTGGCCGGCAGCGCGCTGTTCGCAGCCCGCTTCCGCGAGAACGCCGCCCGGGCGCTGCTGATCCCGCGACGCCGGCCCGGTCAGCGCACCCCGCTGTGGCAGCAGCGCCTCAAGGCGCAGACGCTGCAGGGCGTCGCCACGCGCTACGGCGCCTTCCCGATCGTCCTCGAGACCTACCGCGAATGCCTGCAGGACGTGTTCGACGTCGCCAGCCTCGTGGAGCTGCTGCGCGGCATCGGCAACCGCAGCCTCGAGCTCGTCGAGGTCGAGACCCCGACCGGATCCCCGTTCGCCGGCTCGCTCCTGTTCGACTACGTCGCGCAGTACATGTACGAGGGCGACGCGCCGCCGGCCGAGCTGCGCGCGCAGGCGCTCTCGCTCGACCGCGACCTGCTGCGCGAGCTGCTCGGCCAGGAGGATCTGCGCGATCTGCTTGACGCCGACGCGATCGCCCAGGTCGAGAGCGATCTGCGCCGCCGGTACGCCGACACGCCCGACGCGCTTCACGATCTGCTGCGCCGCCTCGGCGACCTGACACCCGCCGAGATCGACGACGCGACGGGCGTCGCGACCCTCGTTCGCGAGCGTCGTGCCACGACGCTCCGCATCGCCGGCGAGGAGCGCGTGATCGCGGCCGAGGACGCCGGCCGCTACCGCGACGCGCTGGGCGCGCTGCCCGAGCCCGGGCTGCCAGCCGTCTTCCTCGAGCCGGTGCCGGATGCGCTCCACGGGATCGTGCGCCGCTACGCCCGCACGCACGGACCGTTCACCGCCGAGGACGCCGCGGGCCGGCTCGGTGTGCCCGAGCGCCGCGTACTCGACGAGCTCGAGCGCCTCGCCGCGGAAGGCACCGTCGTGCAGGGCGGCATGCGCCCCGGCGGCTCCGGCATCGAGTGGTGCGACAGCGAGGTGCTACGCCGCATCCGCCGCGCCACCCTCGCCGTCCTGCGCTCCGAGATCGAGGCCGTGCCGGGCGAGGCGCTGGCCCGCTTCCTCCCGCGCTGGCAGCGGATCGACGAGGGTGGCGGCGGCGCCGGTGAGCGACTGCGCGACACGATCGCCACCCTGCAGGGCCTCGTCCTCCCCGTCGCGATCCTCGAGACCGACGTGCTGCCGCGCCGCGTCCCCGGCTTCCGCCCCGAGCAGCTCGATGCGCTGTCGACCAGCGGCGAGATCGTCTGGGCCGGTGCCGGCGAGGGTCGGGTCGCCCTCTACATCCGCGAGGACGCACCGCTCCTGGGGCCGCCGCCGCACGGCGTGCCCGCGGAGGGCGACGCCGTCGAGCGCGTGCGCGCCCGGCTCGCGCAGGCGCCGTGCTTCCTCGACGAGCTCGCGGCGGGCACTGAGCTCGAGCCGCACGACCTGATGGCCGCGCTGTGGCAGCTGGTCTGGGCCGGCGAGGCCACGAACGACCGGTACGCCCCGCTGCGCAGCGCCTCACGCCGCGTGCCCGCGGCCCGCTCACTGTCGGCGGTCCGCCCACCCGACCGCGGACGGTCCGGCGGGCGGCGCCTATCGCGCCGCCGCGGCGCCACCCCCGCTGCTCCGGCCGGCGGCCGCTGGTCGCTTGCTGCGCCGCTCTTCGACGGCGCGACGCAGGCCGACCGTGCCCGCGCGCAGGCCGAGATCCTGCTCGACCGTCACGGCGTCGCCACGCGCGCGGCCGTCAAGGCCGAGGGGCTGCCCGGCGGCTTCGCCGGCGTCTATCCCGAGCTGGCCGCCCTCGAGACGATCGGCGCGGCCCGCCGCGGCTACTTCGTCGAGGGCCTCGGTGGCGCGCAGTTCGCCCTGCCCGGCGCGCTCGAGCGTCTGCGCGAGGCGCGCCATGACGGCGAGCGCGAGACGCTGGTGCTGGCCGCCGCCGATCCAGCCCAGCCCTACGGGGCGGCGCTCCCGTGGCCGGCACCGCTCGGGGGCCGACCCGCTCGCGCCGCCGGTGCCCACCTCGTGCTCGTCGACGGCGCCGCCGCACTCTTCGTCGAACGCGGCGGACGCACCCTCACACCTTTCGCCGACCTCGACGACGACGTGCACACCGCCGCCCTGGAGGCCCTCGCGGCCGCGGTCGCCCGCGGCATCGTCAAGCGCCTCAACGTCGAGCGCGTCGCGGGCGCGTCTGCGCTCGGATCGGTGTGGGAGGAGCGGCTCGTTGCCGCCGGCTTCCGCACCGGCCCGAAGCGCCTGTCGCTCGGGTAGCCGGCGCGATCAGGTCAGGAGCCGCGACGCTCGGAGGACGCCCCGCGAACGCAAAAGGCCCCGCCCGATCCGAGGATCAGACGGGGCCGCGTGCGGTGGAACTAGGCCGAGGCGACGTCGGCCAGCGCGGCCTTGAGCGCACCGGTCAGCTCGTCGATCTCAGCGTGGCCGCAAATCAGCGGCAGCGCCGTGACGATCATCGGCTTGACGCGGACGTCCGGGCGGACGATCACGCCGTGCTTGCGGACAGCGCCCGCGACGGGTGCCGTCAGCGCGTTGTCCGTCAGCTCCAGGGAGTGGTAGAAGCCCTTGCCGCGCGCCTCGACGACGAGGTCGCTGGAGGCCGCCACGTCGGCCATCGCGGCCGCGTAGTAGTCCTCGTTGGCGAGCACGTTGTCCATCACGCCGAGCCGCTCCATGATCTCCAGGTTCTTCAGCGAGACGGCACAGGCCAGCGGGTGGCCACCGAACGTGAAGCCGTGCGCGTACATCGTGTCCGCGTTGATCAGCGGCTCGCCGACGGCCTCGGTGAAGACTACGCCGCCGCACGGCGCGTAGCCCGAGGTGATGCCCTTGGCGAACGTGCAGATGTCGGCGTCGAAGCCGAGGCGATCCGACGCGAACCAGCCACCGACGCGACCGAAGCCGGTGATGACCTCGTCGCACCAGAGCAGGACGCCGTACCGGTTGCAGATCTCGCGGATCCGCGCCCCGTAGCCGTCGGCCGGCGGCAGGCCGCCACCGTTCTGGATCGGCTCAACGACGACGGCCGCGACGGTGTCGGGGCCCTCGGCGAGGATCTGCTGCTCGATCGCGTCGGCGCAGGTCAGCGTGCAGCCGCCCTTGTCGTGGCAGTAGAGGCAGGAGCGCTGATGCGTGTTCGGCGCGTGGCGGACGTTCGGATCGAGCGGCTCGAACGGCACGCGCGACAGCGGGATGCCGGTCAGCGCGAGCGCGCCCATCGTGCAGCCGTGGTACGCGCCGCGCCGGGCGATGATCTTGCGCTTGAGCGGCTGACCCTTGGCGAGGAAGTGCTGGCGCACGAGCTTCATGGCCGACTCGACCGACTCCGAGCCGCCCGAGGTGAGCAGGACGCGGGCCATACGATCGGGAGCCAGACCGAGGATGCGCTCGGTCAGCGCGAGCGCGGACGGATGCGTGGCGGCCCAGTTCGGGTAGAAGCAGAGCTCCTCCAGCTGCTTGGCCGCGGCCTCGCCGATCTCCTTGCCGTGCGAGTAGCCGATCTGCGTCGTGAAGAGGCCAGAGACGCCGTCGAGAAAGCGATTGCCATCCTTGTCAATCGCGTACGGGCCCTCGCCCGACACGATCACCGGCGGCGACTGATTCTGAAAATCAGCCATCTTCGACCAGTTGAGCCACTCGCCCTTGTGGGCGTCGGCGGGAAGGGATTCGAACGTTACCGGGTTCACAGTGACCGCACCTCCTCGTACGTACCCCGGAGTATGGCGCACATGGGGGCGGAGGGATACCCTGCGATGAGATGACGCCGACGACCACGGAGACGATGCTCGACGGCACACCCGCAATCGAGCTGCGCGCCGGCGCCCTGACGGCCACGGTCGTGCCCGGCGTCGGCATGGTCGTCGCCTCCCTCCGCGACGGCGACGACGAGCTGCTCGGCCAGCGCGGCGGCCTCGCCGCCTACCGCGAGCGGGGCTCCAGCTTCGGCGTACCGCTGCTCTACCCGTGGGCCAACCGCCTGAGCGGTCTCGCGTACACGGTCGGTGACACGCAGGTCGTGCTGGACGCCGCGACGACGCCGCTCCGGCTCGATGCCGCGGGACTGCCGATCCACGGCCTGCTGACGGCCAGCCCACACTGGGAGCTTGCCCACGCGACGGCCGATGCCGGAGGCGCCGAGGTGATGGCGACGCTCGACTTCGGCGCGCACCCGGAACTGCTCGCCGGTTTCCCCTTCCCACACGCGATCGCGCTGACGCACCGGCTCGACGCCGGTGGCCTGCAGACGACGCTCACGGTGATGCCGACCGGCGACGTCGGCGTGCCGATCGCCTTCGGCTTCCATCCCTACCTGGCCCCCGGCGGTGATCGCAGCGCCTGGCTGATCGACCTCCCGGTGGAGTCCCACGCGCTGCTCGACGATCGCGGCCTGCCGACCGGTCAGGAGGAGCCCGCACCCGCCGGCCCGCGTCTGCTCGGCGACGCGGTCTACGACGATCTCTACCCGGTGCTCGAGGCCGAGCCGGAGTTCGCCGTGGAGACCGCACAGCGCCGGCTCGAGGTCTCCTTCGGACCGAGCTTCTCCTGCGGACAGGTCTACGCCCCGGCCGACGCGGACTTCATCTGCTTCGAGCCGATGACCGCGCCGACGGATGCCCTCTCGACCGGTACCGGGCTGCGCATCATCGCGCCGGGCGCGTCCTTCGCCGCCAGCTTCCGCCTCGACGTGCTGGGAATCTAGCGATGCCCGAAGGCGACACCCTCGAGCTGATCGCACGCCGGCTGCAGCCGCTCGTCGGCGGCGTCCCGCACATCGAGACGCCGCTGGCGCGCCACGCGCCGCTACGACTCGCCGAGCAGCTCGCCGGGCAGACCCTGACCGCCATCGAGGCGCGCGGCAAGCACCTGCTGATCCGCTTCGACTCGGGCCTCATCATCCACACCCATCTGCGCATGTCTGGCCGCTGGGACATCGGCGCGCCGGGACGCCCGACGCGCCGCTCGCGCACGACCGCCTGGCTGATTCTCAAGGATGACGACCTCGAGGCGATCCTCGTCAACGGCGCGGTCCTGGAGCTGCTCACGCCCGCGCAGCTCTCGCTGCACCCGAGCCTGCGACTGCTGGGACCCGACGTGCTCGCACCCGACTTCGACGCGACCGCGGCCGCGGCCCGCGCACGTCGCGGAGCGCCGGAGCAGACGGTCGCCGACGTCCTGCTCGACCAGCGCGTACTCGCCGGCGTCGGCAACGTCTGGAAGAGCGAGATCCTGTTCGACTGCCAGCTCGATCCGCGCACGCCGGCGGCCGCGCTCGATGACGCCGAACTCAGCGCCCTGCTGCAGCGGGCCTCCGAGCTGATGCAGGCGCACGTCGCCAGCGGCGCGACCCAGCGGCCGGTCCGCATCTACGGCCGTGGCGGCCGGGACTGCCCGGTCTGCGGCACGGACATCCGCGCCCGCGCCCAGGGCGATGAGGGGCGGCGCACCTTCTGGTGCCCGACCTGTCAGCCCTCGCGGGCCGCGGCGTCGCCAAAGAACGCCTGAACCCGCTGCGCAGCGGCAGCGTCGCGCTTGGTGGCGTTCGGCGCGGCCCGACGGGGGGACGGACCGCCCCGCTCGATCAGCGCCCGGGCGTCGGCGGCAGCATCGACGGCGGTCAGCGCCGCGGTCTCCATCGAGACGAAGTCGCTGACCCAGTCGCCCGCCACGAACACGCGGCCGCCGAGCCCGCGCTCCAGCGTCTCCTGCGCGCGCCAGCGCCCCGGCGCACCGAACGGCCCGGCGTGCTCCCACGGCATCGTCCACAGCTCGACGATGCGACTGCGCAGCTCGGGAAAGAGTCGATCGAGGCTGGCCAGGTGGTGCTGCTGGATCTCGTCGTCGGTCTTGCCGAGCAGCGCGCGGCCGCGATCCGCGCCCGTGTAGACCATCAGCACGCTGCCCTGCTTGGGCGCGCCCGTACCGCGGAGGGCGTTGGCGTGGTTGAAGAACATCGTGAAGCCGAGGTCCGGCGTGAGGATGGAGTAGATGTCGTCCCACGGCATCGGCTCTGTCTCGTCGGTGCGGATGCTCGTGACGATGTGCGGGCCGAAGCGGACGCGGTCGACGGCCGACGCGAAGCCCGGCGTCATCGCGTCGCGCATGAACGGCGCGAGGTCGGGTGCCGGCACGGCGACGATCGCGGCACGGGCCCGCACCTCCCCCGCTCCGTCGGGCCCCTCGTAGCCGACGGTGACACCCGCGCCGTCGAAGGCGAGGCGCGTGGCCCGCGTCTGCAGGCGGATGTGGTCGGCAAGGTCAGCGCCCAGGGCATCGGTCAGCAGTCCCGAGCCGCCGCGCATGTTGCGGCCGAGGTCGCCGGAGTCCCAGACGTGGCCGAATAGCGCCGCCATCGAGCCCTCGGAGATCTCGTCGGGCTCCGCGATCGTGCGGTTGCAGAGCGCGCGGTAGATCTCCGCGGCCTCGGGATGCAGCGGGCCGAGGAAGTCGGCGAAGGAGCGGTCGCCGCCGTACTGGAGGAGGCGTAGGCGCACGTCGGCCGCGCTCTCCCCCGGGCGCGGGACGGCGAGCTTCATGTACGCGTCGCCGATGCGCTTGACCTTCAGCCCGGCGCGCGCGAACGAGACGCGGCCCCGCGTCGAGAGCGGCAGCTTGAACGGCATCAACTCGGGCCGGATGTCGCTGACCAGTCGCCCGCGCAGGGCGACGTTGAGCATCGAGCCCGTGATCGGCAGCACCTCGAGGCCGTACTCCTCGACCATGCGCCCCACGGTCGAGGCGGGCGGCGGGAACATGTGCGCGCCGACGGAGACCGCGAGGTCACCGCGCTGCTGCGACCAGATGCGGCCACCGACGCGGTCCGAGGCCTCGAGCACGAGCGGATCGAGGTCACGGAGCTCCCGGGCGGCGGTCAGGCCGGCGATGCCGGCGCCGATGACGATGACGTCGCGTTCCTCGATCATGCGCCGAGTCTAGCCGGGTTGAACGATTCACCGATAGTCGCGGTAGGGTGCTCTGATGCTCCGCGGCTTCGTCGAACGCAAGACGCTCTTCGCGTGCATCCTCGCGACGGGCGCGATCTTCATCGACATCTCGATCGTGAACGTCGTGCTGCCGGACATCCGCAACGAGCTCGGCACCTCGCTCGCGCAGGAGCAGTGGATCGTCAACGCCTACCTGATCACGATGACGGCGTTCGTGCTGCCCGCCGGCGTCATGGGCGACGTCTGGGGCCACAAGCGGATGCTGCAGGTCGGACTGGTGGCATTCATCGTCGCCACGCTGCTGGTCGGTCTCGCGCCGAACGCGGACTTCCTGATCGGCGCCCGCGCGCT
>CAJCBN010000507.1 GCA_903960645.1 uncultured Actinomycetes bacterium
AGCTCGGCACCGGGCTCGAGATGAACGGCACGCTCAACCTCTGGTCGGGGCCGGACGCCGAGGCGAAGCGCGCGGCGGTGGTGAAGACGGCGCGGGACGGCGGGCTCGAGATGGAAGAGCTCGACGCGGCGCAGATCGCCGCCCTTGAGCCGTCGGTGCGTGGGGCCACGCATGGCGCGCTCGCGACGGGTGACGGTCACGTCGACTCGCTGCGGTTCACGGAGTGCCTCGCCGTCGGCGTGCGTGCGCTCGACGGAACGATCATCGAGGAGGTCGAGGTGCTCCACATCGACCGCTCCGGTCCCCGCATCCGGCTGGCCACGACGCGGGGCGCGATCACCTGCGAGCGAGTGGTCCTCGCCGCGGGCGTCGGCTCTCGCCGCTTCGCCGAGGACGTCGGCACAGCGCTGCCGATCACGCCGGCCAAGGGGTACCACGTCGAGTTCGCCGACGCGGTCGGCGATGCGCAGCGGCCGATCTACTTCTCCGATGCGCACTGCGTGGCGACGCCGCTTGCCGGCCGCCTGCGCATCGCGGGCACGCTCGAGATCGGCACCGACCCCGACTCCATCGACACCCGCCGGGTGGATGCGATCCGGGAGGCCGGGCAGCGCCATCTCGCCGGCGTGCCCGACGAGCCGTCGCACATCTGGATGGGGCAGCGGCCGCTGAGCGCGGACTCGATGCCGCTGGTCGGGCCGCTGCCGGGCGATCCGCGCGTGATCATCGCGTCGGGCCATGGCACGCTCGGGATCACGCTGGCCCCGGTGACGGGCGAGCTCGTCGCGGACCACATCACGGGCGACCTTGACGTGGCCGATCCGCTGCTCGATCCGAGCCGATTCCGCTGATTCGTTTCGCCGGGGTCTGACCCCGAGCGGAACCTGGACTCCGCTTAGCGCCGACCGAGCAGGTGCATCGCTGCACTGCGGCCGGCGATGCCGGAGACCGCGCCGCCGCGCCGCGCGCCCGAGCCGCACAGCAATACGCGGTCGTACTGCGTGGCGACGCCCCAGGTGCCGACCTCCTCGGCCGACTCCGCCCACGGCCACTGCAGATCGCGGTGGAAGATGTTGCCGCCGGGCAGACCGAGGTGCTCCTCGAGATCGAGCGGGCACTTCGCCTCGATGCAGGGCTGTCCGTCCTGGTCGAGCGCGATGACGTCGAGCAGTGGCTCGGCGAGGTGCGCCTCGAAGCCGGCGATGGTGCGCGCCAGGTACTCGGCGGTGATGCCCTTGGGGTCGGCGGCGAACAGCGCGTCGGGGGTGTGCAGGCCGAACAGCGTCAGCGTCTGGTAGCCCTTGGTCCGCAGCTCGGCCGACAGGATCGAGGGGTCGGTCAGCGTGTGGCAGTACAGCTCGCTCGGCGGCTTGGACGGCAGGCGGCCGCTCTTGGCCTCCCGAAATGCGGTCTCGAGCTCGGCGTAGCCCTCGTCGACATGGAAGGTGCCGGCGAAGGCCTCCTTGGGGTCGCGGCCGCTCTTCAGCTTCGGCAGGCGCGTCAGCACCATGTTGACCTTCAGCTGCGAGCCGACGGGCTTGGGCAGCGGCGGCTCGTCGCCCATCAGCCGCGCGAGCACGGCCGGGGCGACGTTGGCGAGAACCGTCGGTGCGCTGGCCACGTGCTCGTCGCCGGTGGCGTCGCGCCAGGTGACCTCGGCGCCGTCGGTGGTCTCGCGGATCGCGATGACGTCGGCGCCGGTGAGGATCTCGGCGCCGGCCTTGCGGGCCGCCTGGTCGAGCGCGCCGGAGACCGCGCCCATCCCGCCGGCCGGCACCTTCCAGTCACCCGTACCGTCGCCGATCACGTGGTAGAGAAAGCAGCGGTTCTGCTGCAGCGAGGCATCGCCGGCCGCGGCGAAGGTGCCGATCAGGCCGTCGGTCAGGACGACGCCACGCAGCAGGTCGTCGTCGATCGCGCTCTCGATCCACTCGCCGAGGGGACGCTCTGCGAACGCGTCCCAGACGTGGGGAATGTCGCTGAACAGCGCGCGGGCCTCGTCCTTCGAGGGCAGCGTGCCGAGCAGGGTAGGGGCGAGGCGGGTAGCGAGCTGCTGCGCGTCGGCGTAGAACGCCTGCCACTGCGCCCACGCGCGGTCGGTGCCGGTCAGCGAGCGCATCGACAGCGCGGTGGTGGCGGCGTGGCTCGACGCGAGGAGGCCGGTGTCGCGTCCGTCGCGGTGCGTGGGCGTGTAGGAGGAGACGGTGCGCGAGCGCAGATCGAGGTCGAGTCCCAGCTCGTCGATCAGCTCGCGCGGCATCATCGAGACGAGGTAGGCGTAGCGCGAGACGCGCACGTCGACGCCCGCGAACGGCCGCTCGGAGACGGCCGCACCACCGGTCTCGTCGAGGCGCTCAAGCACGAGCACGCGACGGCCGGCGCGGCCGAGGTACGCGGCGGCGGCGAGGCCGTTGTGGCCGCCGCCGACGATGACGACATCGTGGGACATGACGGCACCGTATCCGCTCCGGGCCCTGCCCGCGGCCCGCGGCCCGCGGCGGGTACGGCGGCGGATGGGTGAGAATCGTCATCGCGACTTCCCTAAAGGCCCAATCCTTGTACCATTGCGTTCTGCGTCGGTGGAAACGCCCGCCGTGCGCGCCGATCACACGTGCTGGAGGCCGACTGATGTGCGGAATCGTGGGACTGTTCGCCAAGACCCCGGAGGTCGAGGCGCAGCTGGGCGCACTGCTCGCGCCGATGCTGCATGAGATGAGCGATCGCGGACCCGACAGCGCGGGCGTGGCGTTCTACCGCAACCCCGTCGCCGCTGGCCAGACGAAGCTGACGCTCCAGCACGACGACCCGCACTACGACTGGGATGTCCTGCGCACGACGCTGCAGGACGTCCACGGTGCCGAGCCCACCGTCGAGCACCGCGCCAACCACGCGGTGATCGTCGCGCACGCCGAGGCCGCGGTCGTCGAGGCGTGGGTCGAAGAGTTCTTCCCCGACGTCAAGATCATGAGCGCCGGCGAGGCGATCGAGATCTACAAGGAGACGGGCCGTCCCGAGCGGTTCATCGAGACGTTCGACGTCAAGAGCCTGAACGGCACGCATGCGCTCGGCCACACGCGCATGGCGACCGAGTCGAAGGTGACGACGGCCGGCTCGCACCCGTTCTCCACGGGCCTCGACCTCTGCCTCGTGCACAACGGCTCGCTGTCGAACCACAACGGCCTGCGCCGCATGCTGCGCCGCGAGGGCATCCGCTTCCAGACCGAGAACGACACCGAGGTCGCCGCCGGCTACATGATGTGGCGCCAGCGCGAGGGCGACTCGATGCAGGCGATGATGGACCACGCCTTCGAGGATCTCGATGGCTTCTACACGTTCCTGATCGGCACGCGCGATGGCTTCGCGGTTGTGCGCGACCCGATCGCGTGCAAGCCGGCCGTGATCGCGGAGACGGACGAGTGGGTCGCGATGGCCTCGGAGTACCGCTCGATCGCGACGCTGCCCGGAGCCGAGACGGCGAAGACCTGGGAGCCCGCTCCCGCCACGATCTACGCCTGGGAGAAGGAGGCGGTCCGATGACCACTGCGACAGAGATCGAGGTCGTCGACCTCGCCGTCACGACGCGGCGCGAGCTGAACCAGCGCCTGCACGACGCGCGCGATGGGGGTCCGCGGAGCTGGCGGATCGTCAATCCGAACGGCGCCCACGCGCTGGCCGTTGGCATCGACGCCGAGCTCGACGTGGTCATCGACGGCCACACGGGCTACTACGCGGCCGGCATGAACAAGCACGCCAACGTGACGATCAACGGCAACGCCGGCGTCGGCGTCGGCGAGAACATCATGAGCGGTCGGATCCACATCACAGGCAACGCCTCGCAGGCGTGCGCGGCGACGGGACGGGGCGGCCTGGTGGTCGTCGACGGCGACGCCTCGGCGCGCTGCGGCATCTCGATGAAGGGCGTCGAGATCGTCGTCAAGGGCGACATCGGGCACATGAGCGCATTCATGGCGCAGTCGGGCACGCTCGTCGTGTGCGGCGACGCCGGCGATGCACTCGGCGACTCGATCTACGAGACGCACATCTACGTGCGCGGCTCGGTCGCGGGGCTCGGGGCGGACTGCATCGAGAAGGACCTCAAGGACTTCCACCGCGAGGAGCTCGGCCGTCTGCTCGAGGCCGCCGGCGCCGACGCCAAGGTGGACGACTTCCGCCGCTATGGCTCAGCTCGTCAGCTCTACACCTTCAACATCGACAACGCCGGCGCGTACTGAGGAGCTGACGATGAGTGATTTCGATCCCACCGGCCAGAACGGCACCAACTGGCATCCCGGCCTCCGCGAGTCCTACATCTTCGATCGCAACACGATCGCGGAGATCCGCCGCGCGGCGAGCCAGGGCATCTACGACATCCGCGGCTTCGGCGCCAAGCGCAAGCTGCCGCACTTCGACGACCTGCTGTTCCTCGGCGCATCGATGTCGCGCTATCCCCTCGAGGGCTATCGCGAGCGGTGCGGCACCGAGGTGACGCTCGGCACGCGCTTCGCGAAGAAGCCCATCCACCTGAAGATCCCGATCACGATCGCCGGCATGAGCTTCGGCGCGCTGTCGGGCCAGGCCAAGGAGGCCCTCGGCCGCGGGGCGACGATGGCCGGCACGTCGACGACCACCGGTGACGGCGGCATGACGGAGGAGGAGCGCGGGCACTCCGAGATCCTCGTCTACCAGCTGCTCCCGTCCCGCTACGGCATGAACCCGGATGACCTGCGTCGTGCCGACGCGATCGAGGTCGTCGTCGGCCAGGGCGCGAAGCCGGGCGGCGGCGGCATGCTGCTCGGCCAGAAGATCTCGGATCGCGTTGCCGAGATGCGCAACCTGCCGAAGGGCATCGACCAGCGCTCCGCGTGCCGGCACCCCGACTGGACCGGCCCGGACGACCTCGAGATCAAGATCGAGGAGATCCGCGAGATCACCGACTGGGAGAAGCCGATCTACATCAAGATCGGCGCGAGCCGCCCGTACTACGACACGCAGCTGGCCGTGAAGGCCGGCGCGGACGTGATCGTGCTCGACGGCATGCAGGGCGGCACCGCCGCCACGCAGGACGTCTTCATTGAGCACGTCGGCCTACCGACGCTCGCGTGCATTCGGCAGGCCGTGACGGCGCTGCAGGAGCTGGGCATGCACCGTGAGGTGCAGCTGATCGTCTCCGGCGGCATCCGCAACGGCGCCGACGTGGCCAAGGCGCTCGCGCTCGGTGCCGACGCGGTGTCGATCGGCGTCGCGGCGATGATCGCGCTCGGCGACAACGATCCGGCCTACGCGGACGAGTACGCGAAGATCGGCTCGGCCGCGGGCTTCTACGACGACTGGCACGAGGGCAAGGATCCGACGGGCATCTCGACGCAGGACCCGGAGCTGGCCAAGCGCCTCGATCCGGAGCAGGGTGGTCGGCGACTGAACAACTTCCTCAAGACGCTGACGCTCGAGACGCAGACGCTGGCGCGCGCCGCCGGCAAGAGCCACGTCCACAACCTCGAGCCCGAGGACCTCGTGGCGCTGACGATCGAGTCGGCCGCGATGGCCCAGGTGCCGCTGGCCGGCACCGATTGGATTCCCGGCCAGTCGCGCGACGGGTTCTGACGCAGCGGCGTGCCGTCGCCGGGGTCAGAGCCCTCCGCGACGGCACGCGGTGCGTAGGATTCTGTCCATGACGGGAGACACCGCAGGGTCCGTGCCGGTGCGACGGCGGTCGTGGTGGAGCATCGTGGTGCTGGCCGTTCTCATGATGCTCGGTGTGATCGTCGCCACGCTGGTCGTGATCGCGCTGATCCCGCTGCGCGTGGGTGACCTCGGCGCCCAGCCGCGCCCAACCGCGACG
>CAJCBN010000508.1 GCA_903960645.1 uncultured Actinomycetes bacterium
TCGGCGCCGAGCGCGAGCGGCTGCTGCAGGAGCGGCGTCGTGAAGGTGCCGTCCACGACGAGCAGCGTCGTCTCGGCGAGGCCCTCGGCGATGGCGGCGATGTCCGCGATCTGCAGGAGCGGGTTGCTCGGCGTCTCGACCCAGACGAGGTCTGCGTCCTGGGCAGCGGTCAGCACCGCGGCGGTGTCGGTCTGGTCGACGAAATGCACGTTGATGCGCCCGGCCTGTGCGCGCTCCCGCAGCTGGCTCCAGAGTCCCATGTAGAGCGAGACCGGCGCCACGACCGTTCCGCCGACCGGCACCAGATCGAGCACGGCGGAGGCGGCCGCGATCCCGCTGGCGAAGGCGACGGCAGCGCCGCCCTCGAGCTCGCCGATGACGTTCTCGAAGGCCTCCCACGTCTCGTTGCCCGAGCGCCCGTAGCTGAGCTCGCCGCCCGCACGGAACGTGCTGTTGAGCGTCAGCGGCATGTTGAGCATCGCGCCCGGTCCCTGCGGGCGTCCGCCCTGCACCAGCGCCGTGTCGGGATGGCGTTCCATGGTCGGGAGGGTACCGGGCGCAGCGTCCACACGGTGGCGATCAGGTTTGCTTTGGTGCCAGGCACCAAAGCAAACCTGATCGCGTGCAAGTGGTATCGGGTGATGCAACCCGGAGCGCGTTTGCCTTGGAGCTTTGCTTTGGTGCCTGGCACCAAAGCAAAGCTGATCACGGAAGACAGGTGGGTCCGCCGCCCGAATCGGAAACCGCTGATACCGTGGGAGGACGTTCTTGGCTCCCGGCGAACTCGTCGGCGTCCCCAAGGATGCGCCCGCTCTGGAATCCACTCGAGCGTGCGAACTGCTCGAAGGAGTTTCATGACAGTCTCGTTTATCGACCTCGGCGTGCCCGCCGACCTGGCCGCCGTGCTTGCGCGGAAGGGCATCACCGCGCCCTTCCCGATTCAGGAGTACACCGTTCCCGACGCCCTGCAGGGCCTCGACGTGACGGGCCGTGCCCCGACCGGCTCCGGCAAGACCATCGCCTTCGGCCTCGCCGTCGCTGCGCAGGTCAAGGCCGCCAAGCCGAAGCGCCCCACGGCGCTCATTCTCGCCCCGACCCGCGAGCTTGCGGAGCAGATCAAGAGCGAGGTTGAGCCCCTGGCCGCCGCGCGTGGTCGCAAGGTCGCTGCCGTCTACGGCGGCACCGGCTACGGCGCGCAGCAGTCCGCGCTGCGCCGCGGCGTCGACATTCTCGTCGCGTGCCCCGGCCGCCTCGAGGATCTGATCCAGCGCCGTGACGTCGATCTCTCCGACGTCCACATCGTCGTCCTCGACGAGGCCGACCGCATGGCCGACATGGGCTTCCTGCCCGTCGTCCGCCGCCTCTTCGCGCAGGTCCGCCCCGACCGCCAGACGCTGCTCTTCTCCGCCACGCTCGACGGCGAGGTCGAGAAGGTCGCCCGTGAGTACCAGAACAACCCGGTGCGCCATGAGGCTGTCGCCGAGGAGCGCTCGGTCGGCAACGTCACCCACTACTTCTGGCGCTGCAAGCCGGACTCCCGCGTCGACCTCCTGGTCGACGTCGTCCTGCGCACCGGCACCGTGATCGCGTTCTGCCGCACCCGGCACGGCGTGGATCGCCTCGCGAAGAAGCTGAACCAGGCCGGCGTCGGCGCCGCCAACCTCCACGGCGGCCGCTCGCAGTCGCAGCGTGACCGTGCGCTCGCCGCCTTCCAGAGCGGCCGCATGCCGGTGCTCTGCGCCACGGACGTCGCCGCCCGCGGCATCCACGTCGACGAGGTCTCGTGCGTCGTGCACTTCGACCCGCCGGCGGACAAGGCCGACTACATCCA
>CAJCBN010000509.1 GCA_903960645.1 uncultured Actinomycetes bacterium
CGTTGGTCGTGCTGCGACCCGACGCCTGCGCGACTCGCATCCTGCACCCGTGGTCCTGATCGGACGCGACACGCGTCGTTCCGGCACGATGCTCGAGGACGCACTCGCAGCGGGCATCGCCTCGGCCGGTGGTCACGCCGTCCGGCTCGGGGTCTTGCCCACGCCAGCGGTGGCGTGGGGGGTGCTGCAACGCGGTGCCGCGGCGGGCATTGTGATCAGCGCGAGCCACAATCCCTATCCCGACAACGGCATCAAGCTGTTCGGCGCCGACGGCTACAAGCTCCTCGATGCCGAGGAAGAGGCCATTGAGGCCCTCCTCGAGGCCGATACTGACCTGCCCACCGGCCGAGACGTCGGCACGACCAGCAGTGCCACGGGCGCAGCCGAGGCCTACGCCGAGTGGGTAGCCGAGGTCGCTGGCGTACCGCTGGCGGGCATGCGCATCGTCGTCGACTGCGCGCATGGCGCCGCTACGACCGTTGCGCCTCGGCTCTTTGAGCTGCTCGGCGCCGACGTCGTCCTCATCGCCTGCGAACCCGATGGCTGCAACATCAATGTGGAGTGCGGCTCGACGCACCTCGGCCACGTCGCTGCCGCAGTCGTGGCTGAGGGCGCCACGCTGGGCGTGGCCTTCGACGGAGATGCCGATCGCGTGCTGTTCGTCGACGCCGCAGGCAACCCCGTCGACGGCGATCACATCCTCACGCTGCTCGCTGCCGACGCCATTTCCCGCGCTGCGCTGCCGGGCAACCGTGTCGTTGTGACGAGCATGGCGAATCTCGGTGCGCATCACGCCCTGCGGGCCCTCGGCTGCACGCTTGAGATCACCGACGTCGGCGACCGCTACGTGCTGGAGGCCATGCGCCGTCATGGCTCGGTCCTCGGCGGCGAACAGTCCGGCCATGTCATCGCGCTCGATCATCAGACCACTGGCGACGGGCCGCTGACGGCCACGCTGGTGCTCGCCGCGCTCGCGCGCTCAGGACAGACGCTGGCCGAGGCGGCAGCGGCCGTTGAGAAGTTCCCGCAGAACCTGATCAGCGTACGTGCCCGCCGCGAGGGGCTCGAGGAGTGCACACCATTGTGGGATGCCATCGCCGCAGCCGAAGCGGAGCTCGGTGACAACGGTCGCATCGTCGTGCGCGCCTCCGGCACCGAACCCCTCGTGCGCGTGATGGTCGAGGCGCGCGACGCTGAGGCGTGCCGCGCAATCGCCCAAGAGCTGGTGGCGATCGTGGAACGCGAGCTGCCCGTCGGCGACTGAGGCGGACGGGACGCCCCGGCCGGAGCGGTAGGATAGCCCCTGTGTGCGGGATCATCGGCTACGTGGGGGCACGCCCCTGCAAGGAACTCGTCCTCTCGGGCCTTGAGCATCTCGAGTACCGCGGCTACGACTCGTCGGGCCTCGTCCTCGTCGGCGAGAACGGACTCGACCGGGCGCGCGCGGTCGGCCCCGTCAAGGAGCTGCGCGCGGTCGCCGGCGCCGTCTCCGAGACCGCGACCGCCGGCATGGGCCATACCCGCTGGGCCACCCACGGCGGCGTCGAAGAGCGCAACGCGCATCCCTTCCTGTCCGAGGACGGCCGCTTCGCCGTGCTGATGAACGGCATCTTCGAGAACTACATCGAGCTTCGCGCTGAGGTCACCGCGCGGGGCCACACGTTGTCGTCCGATACCGACACCGAGGCACTCGTCCATCTGATCGAGGACGAGTACGACGGTGACCTCGCCGAGACCTGCCGCCGCCTGTTCCCGCGCCTCGAGGGCCACTTCGCGTTCCTCGCGATGGCCATTGACGAGCCCGACCGGATCGTCGCCGCCCGTCTGGCCTGGCCGCCGCTCGTGGTCGGTCGCGGCGAGGGCGAGAACTACATCGCCTCCTTCACGCCCGCCTTCCTCGAGCAGACCCGCTCGGTGCAGATCGTCGATGAGCGCGAGATCGTGATCGTCACGGCCGACAGCGTCGAATTCCGCGCCGTCGCCGACGGCGCACCGTGCACGCACGCGATCGAGCTGGCCGACGAGTCGATCGAGGTCGCCGCCAAGGGCGGCTACGACACGTTCATGCTGAAGGAGATCCACGAGCAGCCGACCGCCATCGCCGACACGATCGCCGAGCGCTTCCACCACGGCGAGCTCCACCTGGACGGCTTCGGACTCAGCGACGAGGATCTGCGCGCGATCAACCGCGTCCTGATCGTCGGCTGCGGGACGGCGCTGCACTCCGGTCTGGTCGGGCGCTACCTGATCGAGGAGTGGGGCGGGGTGGCGACCGAGGCCGATGTGGCCAGCGAGTGGCGCTACCGCAACGGCGTCTTCGATCCCCAGACGCTCGTGCTGGCGATCTCCCAGTCGGGCGAGACCGCCGACACGCTCGCCGCGATGCAGATCGCCAAGGAGCGCGGCGCGCGCGTCGTGGCCGTCACCAACATCATGGGCTCGGCGATCGCCCGCGCGGCCGACGGCGTCCTCTACACGCGCGCAGGCCTCGAGATCGGCGTGGCGGCCTCCAAGACCTTCACCGCCCAGGTCACGCTGATGACCCTGATCGCGCTGCACCTCGGTGCGGTGCGCGGTCATCTGACGCCGGCTGAGGTGGCGCTGAGCGGTGCCGAACTCCGCGAGGTGCCCGAGCTCGTCCAGCAGCTGCTCGACGACCGCGAGCTCGACGCCCAGCTGGACATGCTGGCCGATCGCTTCGCCCACGACCGCTTCTTCCTGTACCTCGGCCGCCACCTCGGGCTGCCGATCTGCCAGGAGGGCGCGCTCAAGCTGAAGGAGATCTCCTACATCCCGACCGATGCGTACGCGGCGGGGGAGATGAAGCACGGGCCGATCGCCCTGCTCGGCGAGGACACACCCGTCGTGGCCGTGGCGACCGACAGCCACGTCTTCGAGAAGATGGCCTCCAACCTCGAGGAGGTGCGCGCCCGCGGCGCGCACGTGATCGCCGTCGCGACCGCCGGGAACACCTCGATCGCCCAGCACGCCGAGCACGTCCTCTTCGTGCCGCGCACGCGACCCGAGCTCCAGCCGATCCTCGCGATCATCCCCCTGCAGCTGCTCGCCTACAAGATCACCGTACGGCTCGGCCTCGACGTCGACCGTCCGCGTAATCTCGCCAAGACCGTCACGGTCGAGTGAGCGGCGGCCTCGTCGCGCCGCGCCTCTTGGTCGGGCTCGACCTGATCGAGATCGAACGCGTCGAACGGGCGCTGGAGCGCCATCCTGAGCGCTTTCGCGCACGCTGCTTCACCGCCCGCGAGATCGAGGAGCTCGACCGGAAGCCACGGCCGGGCGAGAGCTACGCGGGACGCTTTGCGGCCAAGGAGGCGGTCGGCAAGGCCCTCGGCACCGGCGTGCACTTCACGTGGACGGAGATCGAGGTCGCCGGTCGCGGGAAGCCCGCGGTCACCCTGCACGGCTGGACGCGCGAGATGGCTGAGCGCAAGGGTGTCGTTGCCATCGACGTCTCGATCACGCACTCACGCACGACGAGCGCCGCCGTGGCGATCGCGATTCTGGGCCCGGAGGCGGCTTAGGACTCGTCGGCCGGGGCGTCGGCCTCGGCAGCGGGCTCCGCGGCAGGAGCCTCGTCGGCCTTCTTGGCCGCCGGCTTCTTGGCGGCCGGCTTCTTGGCCGGGGCCTTCTTCTTCGGAGCCGCCGCAGCGGGAGCCTCCTCGACGACCGCCTCAACGGCGGCCTCCTCGACGGCAGCATCCTCAGCAGGAGCCTCCTCGACGGGAGCCTCCTCGGCAGGAGCCTCGACGGCGGCCTTCTTCGGAGCAGCCTTCGTCGCGGTCTTGCGCGTGACGCGGCGCTTCTTGGTCTCCTCGACCTGCGGACCGCGCGCGATGATGCGCGTGGCACGGGACTTCTTGCGGGCGGCGGTCTTGGCGTGCAGCGCGCGCTTGGCTGCTGCGCGGTCCACCAGCGCGATGTAGTTCTGGTGCGCGGCCTCGACGGCTGCGGCCTCGCCGCTCTGCACGGCCTCAACCAGGCGGCGGAAGGCCGTCTTGATGGAGGAGCGGTAGCGGATGTTCTCCATGCGCTGACGCTCGGAGACGAGAATGCGCTTCTTCTGCTGCTTGATGTTGGCCATAGACCCTGTGTGTCCACGCGGGGATCTCCCCGCAACGCTGCGGAGGGTAGCAGGGTCCCGAGCGCATCCGCGCAACCGGAGCGCGTGCCATCATCGGTACATGGCGATGAACGAGGACGCGCCCATCCAAGGCGCCCGCAGCCGCTCGGTCTCGGCGGCGCTGTTCAGCGCCGCCACGGGCGTCTCCCGTGTGCTCGGTCTGGTCCGCGAGATCATCTCCGCGCAGCTCCTCGGCGTGTCCGGTCCGGCCAGCGCCTTCGTCGTCGCCAACAACATCCCGAACACCGTGCGCTCGCTCGTCGCGGACTCCGCACTCGGTGCCTCCTTCGTCCCCGTCTTCAACGAGCTGCTGGTCAAGGGCGAGCGCGAGCGCGCCTGGCGCGTCGCTTCGAGCGCCCTAACCCTCGCCACGCTCGCGCTGATGGGCATCACCGCGCTCGGCATCGTGCTGGCCCGGCCGATCCTCGGCCTCGCCAACCTCAGCGGCGAGCAGCTCGACCTCGCCGTCCAGATGACGCGCATCCTGTTCCCGATCCTGATCCTGCTCGGGATCTCGGGCCTCGTCCAGGCGATTCTCAACTCGTTCGACGAGTTCGTGCTGCCGGCGATCGCCCCGGTCTTCTGGAACGCCGTGATCATCGGCTTCCTGATCTTCGCCTTCACCGTGGACGACCTTGGACAGCGGGCGGTGATTCTCGCTATCGGCACGCTCGTCGGCACGATCGTCCAGACGGTGGTGCCGCTGCCGGGGCTGCGCGGCAAGGGTGCCCGGCTACGGCCACTGATCGACCTGAAGGATCCCGCGGTGCGGCGCATCCTGCTGCTCCTGATCCCCGTCGCCCTCGGTCTCGGTCTCGCCAACGTCAACCTGACCATCTCGACCTTCATCGCCACCTACGTGGACCCCGACTACGCCCCGCGGGCCATCGACGCGGCCTTCCGGGTCTACATGCTGCCGCAGGGCATCTTCAGCGTCGCGGTCTCGACGGTGATGTTCCCGAGTCTTGCCCGAGCCGTCGCGGGCGCCGACTTCACGCGCTTCCGCACCTCGCTGGCGGACGGCACGCGCCTGATCATCTTCCTGCTGCTGCCGGCCAGCGCCGTGATGGCGGTGCTCGCCACCCCGATCGTGGAGCTCCTCTTCCAGCGCGGGGCGTGGACGCCCGACCAGACCCCCGGCGTCGCGGAGGCGATGATGGCCTTCTCGCTCGGGCTGGCGCTCAACGGCGTGATTCTCCTCTTGACGCGCTGCTTCTTCGCGCTCCAGCACGTCTGGGCCGCCACGGCGATCGCCCTCGTCAACCTCGTGGTGGCGGCCGGCCTCAGCCTCCTCTTGTACGGCCCCTGCGGCGTCTGGGGCATTCCGCTGGCCAACTCGCTGGCCAACATGATCGTCGTGCCCCTGATGTGGCTGCTCCTGTCCCGCCGCGTCGGCCAGTTGGACGCCCGCGGCGTGCTGCGCAGCACCGTGCGCGCCCTCATCGTCTCCGCCGTCGCCGCCGCGATCGCCTGGGGCGTCTGGTTCGGTCTCGACGGCCTGCTCGGCGAGTCGCTGATCGCTCGCATGGTCGAGGTCATGGTGCCGATCGCCCTCGCCGCTGGCGTCTACCTCGGCGCGATGCAC
>CAJCBN010000510.1 GCA_903960645.1 uncultured Actinomycetes bacterium
CCCCTTTGTCCTAACAAAGGGGCCAGACCCCTCTGATCACCAAGCCTCGCTAGACGAAGCGGTCGATGGCGATGACCGTCGCACCGGGATCAGCGGCGACGAGCGCGTCCACGTGCTCTTGGTGGCAGGTGAAGTAGAGGACCTGCTGGGTCTGGGCGAGCCCGGCGATGGCGGCGGCGATGCCGTTGCGACGGTGGTCGTCGAGGTGCGTGAGCGTGTCGTCCATGACCACCGGCAGCGGCTCGGGCAGGCTGCGGCCGAACGCCTCGACGAGGCCGATGCGCAGGCACAGGTAGACGATCGCGGCCGCGCCCTTCGACAGCTCCGCGAAGCTGAGCCGGCGACCGGGGCCGATCGCGACCGGCTCGTCCCCGTCCTGGCCGATGACCAGGTCGGTCCAATACCCATCGGTAGCGGGCCCGACCAGCGCGGCCGCGCGCGCGGTGACGGGGCGCTGGCGTTCGCGGATCGCCTCGTTACGGGCCTCCTCAACCATCGTGCGAGCGAGCTGGACGGCGACCCACCGATCGGCGACGTCGCGGAGGTCCTCGACCGCGCTCTCAACCGCCTGCTCTGCCGCGGCGACGTCACCGGAGGACTGCGCGGCCTCCTGCAGCCGGTAGGCCTCGACGCGCGCCTCGATCGCCAGCTCCAGGGACTCCTCGGCATCGACGATCGCGTCACCCGCCTCGCGGTGCAGGCGCTCGAGCTCCAACGCGTCAAGCGGCGCGATCCGGGCGACGGCCTCGGCGCCGCCAGCGGCCTCGATCGCCGCCTGCGCCTGGCGCACCAGCGTGCGGTGCTCCGTCTCGGCCTCGACCCGCGCATGGGCAGCGGCGATCGCCTCCTCGACACGGGCGGCCTCGCGCTCGGCCAGCGTGATCAGCGTCGCCGGATCGGTGGGCGCGTCGTGTCCGCACTCCCGAACGAAGCCGGCGGCCTCCTCGAGGAAGCGTCCCAGCGGGTTGGCCTGCGCGGTCCGCTCGTCGCCCGTGGCCACGGCTGCCGCTGCCGCGCTCCGCACCTGCTCGAGCCGGGTCCGCACATCGTCGAGTTGGCCGACGGCGAGGCCGGCGGCCAGGCCCAGCGCAGCAACCGCAGCGGTCCACGCCGCCGCCGCCGCGTCGAGCGCGGCCTGCGCCGCCTCGAGCTCCGTACTGCGCGTGGTGATCAGGCCGTCGAGTGACGACGGCAGCGACGCGGCAGGTGTCGGGGCCTGTGCGCGCAGGAGCGTGAGCCCCACCCCGACCACGGCAACCACCGCGCCGGCGATGCCGAGGCCCTTGGCGCCAATCAGGAGGCCGACGATCGCCACCAGCAGACCGATGCCGACAACCGCGTAGCCGACGAGCCCGAGCCCGGCGTGCCGCGCCGGGCTCGGCACGGCGACGATGGCCTCGACCCGTGCCGCACCGGCACGCTCGGCACGTGCCTCGTCCAGCCTGCCGCGCGCGGCCTCGAGCTCGCGCTCGGCGGCCCGTACGGTGTCGGCGGCGCGGGAGAGCGTGCCGACCGCGCCAAGATCGGGCACCGGAGCCTCAGCCGTCAGGCCGAGGGCGGCCCGTGCGCCATCCTGCTCCGCCTGCTGCTGGGCGAGCCGCTCGTCGCAGCGCCCCACCGCCTCGTGCTGGGAGCGGGCGGCTGCGACGCCAAGCGCGATGGTCCGAGCCTGGTCGGCCAGCGCCTCCGCCACCGCGGGCACGGGCTCGGACGCGTTCGCCTCAAGTTCGGCGAGCACTCCGACCGCGTGCCTGAGATCGATGTCGGCGGCCAGGTCGTCACGCCGTGCGCTCGCTTCGTCACGGACGCGGCGCGCAGTGCTCACTGCCTCCTCGGCCTCGGTGAACCGGCGGGTCACCGCCTGGTACCCCTCGTTGCCGGCCTTGGCCGCGGACCGTGCGTCACGTGCCCGCTTGAGCGCGTCGAGCCGCTGGGAGTACGGTCGATCGCCCGTCTTCGCATTGCGCGCGTACAGCGCGCCGGACCGCTCCTCGAGGACCTTGATGGTCGTGCTCGCGCTCTCGCCGCTGCCGAGCAGCGCGGACATCAGCAGGTTCTCCCGCACCTCAGCGGTCTTCAGCAGGCGCGACGACGAGATCGAATCGCTGTCGAAGGTCTGCACGGCCTTGAAGATCTCACCGCGCGCGTCGCCGATCAGCGCGTCGAGCTCGGCCGGCGGGACGGGCCGCCCAGCGCCGTCGGTGACGACGCGCTCCTTCTCCGTGCGCGACACGCGCAGGACGCGACCGTCGGCATCGACGAGCTCGACGGTGCCGGAGCGGTGCCCGCCGCCGGCGGGTAGGCGCTTCGACTCGCCGAGCGTCTTCTCGCCGAACAGCACGAAGCGCACCAGATCCATACGCGAGCTCTTGCCCGCCTCGTTCGGCCCCATAAACACCACGAGGCCGTCGGGGAGCTCGATCGGCTCGGACGACAGCGCGCCGAACCCGTGCGCCTCGATGCGCGCGATCCTCATTGGGCTTCCTCTTGCCGGAGCAGCTCCTCGAGGGCGAGGTCGCGGGCGCGGTCGAGCAGCGCGAGCCGGTCTTCGGGCGATCGCTCGCGCACGGCGCGCCGCTCGGCGAACTGCCCGTCGAGCTCGGCAAGGCGACGCTCGAGCTCCGCGGAATCGCCGCTGACACGATCGAAGGCGCGCACGACATCGCCGGCGAAGCCGCCGCTCTGGCGCAACTGGTCGAGCTCGATCTCGGGCCGCACGTCGACCACGATGCTCTCCCAGACCAGCCGCTCAGGCGCGGCGTCGTCGAGCATCCCGCGGAAGCCGTCCGCCCACTGGTCGGCACCCACCTCAGCAGACAGTGGACCACGGCCAACCAGTCGTCCACGCACGACAACCGCGGCATCGCCGGTGGCGGCGAGCAAAGCGTCGGCCTCCGCGAGCACGCGGTCGGCGAGCGCCGCTGTGCTCTCGATGCCCTCGATGGGCACGACGAGCTCCTCGAAGCGGATCACGTCGATTGGGTGGAGCCGCGCTCCGAGCACCCGGTCGTCGTCGAACTCCACGACGACGGCGCCGTGCACCCCGCGGTCGGACGGCTTGAGCGACCGTCCCTGCAGCGAACCGGCGTAGACGATCCACGGCTCCTGCTCCAGGACATCGAAGCCGTGGATATGCCCGAGGGCCCAGTAGTCGTAGCCGGTGCGGCGCAGATCCTCGATCGAGCAGGGCGCATAGCGCCCGTGACCGGGCCGATCGCCGACGGCGCAGTGGAGCACGCCGATGTGGAGCCCCGGCTCCGGGCCACGCACGGGGAACAGCTCCGCGAGGTTCTCCTCGACGCGCGCGCGGCCGAACGACACGCCGTGCACGTGGATGTCGCCGACGCCGTCGCGCGCGATGCGCTTCGTGATCGGCTCGTCCTTGCGCAG
>CAJCBN010000511.1 GCA_903960645.1 uncultured Actinomycetes bacterium
ACGTTGCCTTCTGGCCGACCTTGATCGACGTGGCGCTCCCGCTGCCAGTGCCCTTACCGGTGTTGGACGAACCACTGCCACCACCCGAGTTGCTGCCGCCACCGGAGTTGTTACCGCCACCCGAATTCTGCCGGCCGACGACGAACTTCGGGGCGGAGAAGGTAATGCCGGTGACACTCATCAGCATTGCGTTGATGCCGTTTGTCCCGACGGTCCAAGGCGTCCACGCGACGTCACCAGCCCCCGCGTCCCCGGTTCGTTGGACGGGGATCAGGCTCTGGTCAAACGATGCGACCGAGGTCCCGAATACCGAGAGGATTGCGCTGGGAATGACGGCATACAGACCGCCCGTTCGCGTGGCACCACCGAAAAGCGTGTGTGGACCGGCGAGCTGATAGCTCATCGTGGGGTTCGAGGTAAACCCGGCCGCAGCCGGTACGTCGAGAGCGCCGAGGGCCGAAGCCGTGGTGGCAAAAAGTGATCCCGTGAACAGTGGACCGAGCGTGTTGTCCATGCTCACAAGAAGCTGAGGCTGGAATTCCTCGGCGCTTGTGGGAGTGAAATCGCAGGAGGTCACGGGAACGGTGCTGCATGACGGTGGCATGCCGGTTGTGCTCGGAGTCGTCTTTGGCGTGAACTTGATACGGATGTCGCCATTGCTCCCTGGCGTCACAGCCGGTGTCCACCACGACGGGATGCCGTTCGCCCACGACCAGCCAATCGTCGAATAGGCCGCATGGAATCCGACAATCAATTCGATCGTCGTGTTTTCATCGACTATTGGACTTGCCCCAGTGAGGTTACGGCCCCAGTTGCCCCCGCCGTCTTGGCGACCAATCCAGACCGAGACGCGATTCGGGATGGCGTAGCACTGACCGCTGGGCGTATCGGGGCACGCGTTCACCGGGGCGACGAAGGCATAGATGTCGCCGATCTGAGGGGTCGGCGTCTGGGCAGGTGATCCGCCGGTGTTATTCACGATGACGATGTCGGATCCGCCGTTATTGATTGCGAAGTACTTGATGAAGGGTCGCGCGGCCGTACCCGGTGTTGTGTTGTCCCAGCCACCGTTATTGGCGTCGGAAGCGTCAAGCCCAGGAGAGTTCTGCTGGTGCTGCTCTGCGGTAGTAATCGCTGCGGCAGGCGACGCGAAGATGACGCCACCAACCGTGGCAAGGACAAGAAGTACAACCAACCTGCGGACGGCACGCATGGGAAACCTCACGTTTCTTCCGGGCTTGGGGACACCCGGGATGCCACGAGTGTAGTACCCGTTCCGCGATCTGAACAGGGCTGAAAACCGAATGCTCACCTGTGAAGGTGAGCTAGCCCACAGCACGCAGCGACTCGAGCGCGCTCGGATTCTCGAGCGTCGAGAGATCGCCGGGATCTTCGCCGAGCAAGGCGGCACGCACGGCGCGGCGCACGACCTTCTGGCTGCGCGTCTTCGGTAGCTCCGTCACCTGCAGGATCCGCTCGGGACGGAAGGCCGGGCCGAGCTCGCGCTCGACGGCCTTGCGCAGCCGCAGCTGGAGGTCGTCGTCGAGCACGACGCCGTCGCGCTGGACGACGAGGCAGTGGACCGCCTCGCCCTTGACCGGGTGCGGCAGGCCGACGGTGCACGCCTCGCGGACGTCGGGATCGGCGACGAGCGCCGACTCGTACTCGGCCGGGCCGATGCGCTTGCCGGCGATGTTGAGCGTGTCGTCAGAGCGGCCGTGCAGGAACCAGCTGCCCTCGCTCGTGCGGGTCGCCCAGTCGCCGTGGGTCCAGATGCCGGGGTAGCGGTTCCAGTACGCCTCGAGGTAGCGGTCGGGCGCATTCCAGAGGCCGCGGGTCATGCTCGGGAAGGGCGCCGTGATGACGAGCTCGCCGACCGCGTCCGTCAGTGATGCGCCCTCGGCGTCGAGCACGTCGACGGCCATGCCGGGCATCGGGCGGCCGAGCGAGCACGCCGCCAGCGGCAGTGTGATGTCGCAGCCGATGATGACCGCGCCGATCTCTGTGCCGCCGGAGATGTTGATGATCGGGCGCCGGCCCTCGCCGACCACGTTGAAGAGCCACTCGTACGGCTCGGGGTTCCACGGCTCGCCCGTCGAGCCGAATAGGCGCAATGCGGACAGGTCGGCCGCGCGGGGCAGCTCATCACCGTGGCCCTGGAGGACGCGGATCAGGGTCGGCGAGACGCCGAGGAATGTCAGGCGCTGTCGTTCGGCCAGTTGCCAGAGACGACCCGGATCGGGGAAGTCGGGGGCGCCGTCGAGGCACACCATCGTCACGCCGCTGGCGTGTGCGCCGATCGTGATCCACGGGCCCATGATCCAGCCCATGTCGGTGAACCACATCGCGCGATCGTCGGGGCGCAGGTCGGCGACGAGCCGGCCCTCGAGCGCGAGCTTCACCAGTAGGCCGGCGTGCGTGTGGACCGCGCCCTTCGGCTTGCCGGTCGTGCCCGACGTGTAACAGATGAAGGCGGGCGTCTCACTGTCGACCCAGAGCGTGGGGCAGTCGGCGCCGTCGGCACGATCAATCAGCGAGGCGTAGTCGAGATGGGCGTGGCCCTCCCCGCCGACGATGATGACGTGCTCGACCGGCGCGAGTGTGAGCGCCTCGTCGACCGTGGTGCGTACCGGCACGGGCTTGCCGCGGCGCATGGTCGTATCGGAGGCGATCACGGCCGTGACGGCGCAGTCCTCGAAGCGTGCGGCAATCGCCGTCGCGGAGAAGCCGGAGAAGATCGGGACGGCGATGGCGCCGATGCGCGCGGCGGCATAGATCGCGGCGACGGACTCGATGCCCATCGGCAGGACGATTGCGACGCGGTCGCCTTCGGCGACACCCAGCTCGCGCAGTGCCTGGCCGAGCCGGCCGACCTCGTCCCACAGCTCGGCAAACGTGCGGGTGCTCTCGGAGAGATCCTCGTGCTCGACCACGATGGCGAGGTGGTCACCGCGCGCGGCGACGTGACGGCCGACACACGACCAGGCCAGGTTGAGGCGCCCGTCGACGAACCACGTGGTCCAGGCGATGCCGTTGGCGTCGTCGAGGACCTGCGTCCACTCCGTCTCCCAGCCCAGGTCGAGCCAGCGCGTCGCGGCGTCCCAGAAGGCCGCCGGCTCGGCGACGGAGTACGCGAGCAGCTGCTCGTACGTCTCGAGACCGAGGTGCCGGGCGAGGGCGGTCGACTGCGCGGCCTCGATCGTCGTCGCGTCGGGAATCCACAGGTGGTCACTCACCTGCGGAAGACTACGCGCTACGCGTCAAGAGCCTGTGTGATGCCGACCGCGTCGCGGCGAATGCCCCCGCAGACGATGCCGCAGAGGTCGAGCACCGTCTCGTCGACGATGGCGTACGGCGTGCGGACACCGTCGCGGCGACGCCCGACGATGCCGGCCCGCTGGAGGATCGCGATGTGCTTCGAGATGTTCTGCTGGGTGGTGTCGAGCCGCTCGGCGAGCTCGCCGACGGTCAGCTCGCCGTCGCGCAGGAGGTCGAGCATGCGGATGCGCATCGGCTCGCCGAGCGCGCGAAAGCGGTTCGCGACGATGTCGACGACGAGCGGGGGGAGCGGGTGCGGGACGTTCGCTGCTGCAGCCATACCTCGACTTTACCACCAATCAGTTGTAGAGTTGTAACGACGACAACGTTGGGTAAGCATCTCAGATGCCTTCCCCCATCACCAGCCCCGGCCGTCGCCGGGCGGCAAGGAGCACACCATGGGCCTGTTCGGCAGTAGTCATCCGTCGATTGATGTCAACGAGGCAAATCGCCGTGCGCTCGCCGGCGAGGTCGTGCTCGTTGACGTGCGCGAGAAGAACGAGTGGCAGGGCGGGCATGCGCCGATGGCCAAGCACGTGCCGCTCGGCTCGCTCTCCGCGAAGCTGCCGGAGCTCGCCAAGTCCGGCAAGCCCGTTGCCTTCATCTGCCTATCCGGCGGACGCAGCGGCAAGGCCTGCGGCACGGCCACGAAGGCCGGCCTGAGTGTGATCAACGTCAAGGGCGGCATGGGCGCCTGGACGAGCGCCGGGCTGCCGGTCACGCGCTAGGACTCGTCGAACGACCAGCCGGTCAGGCGGTCCAGCGCGACGCGGATGATGGCCCGGTGCTCGGCGCGGCTCTCCTCGTACGCGGGCACGAGCCAGGGCATCACGTAGCGGCGGATGATCGCGGCGCGCTCGGCCGTGACGTCGATCGCGTCGTCGTCACCGAGCACGGCGGCGGAGCCGGCGCCCATCACGCCGCGCAGCGGAAACGACGTCTCCGCCACGCTGAACGACAGATGGCCACTGGCGGCGACGCGCTGCACCCACTTGCGGTGATGGCTCGTCCAGATCAGCAGGTCGTCCGCGGCATCGATGCGGAACCAGACGGGAACGGTCGCCGTCG
>CAJCBN010000512.1 GCA_903960645.1 uncultured Actinomycetes bacterium
CATCGAGCCACGGCTCGGCGTAGCCGTCGCTGCCGACGAGCTCCGAGAACCACTGGTGGGCGACCTCATGGACGAGTGTCTCCTTCGACGGCTCGGTCAGGACGAGACCGGAGTACTCCATGCCGTACGACTCGAGCCCCGGCGTGACGATCACGTCGAACTGGCTGAGGCCCGTTGCCCCGTACCGCTGCGTCATGCGCGTGAATGACGCTTGTGCGGCGGCAAGCAATCCGCGCGCGGGAGTCCCGTTCGGTGCAAGCATCCGGATCCGCGTCCCTGCAGCGGTCGTTACCGATTCGCGCCACGGTCCGATTGCGATGGTCATATCGCGGGCCGCGGGGGAGGTAAACACCGCGCGGCGCCGGCCGGGTGGAGCGGTTGCAGCTGTCGGCACGCCACCGGTCGCAGCAGCAAGTGCACTGGGCCACGTGAGGTCGATCGTCCACCGCGCCGTCGACGCCACGAAGGGGTCGCCGAGCTCGTTCGGCGGATTCAGAACCGGCACGCCAGCTCGTGTCGTCGCGAGCACCGGGAGTGCGTTGCCGTAGAAGGAGGCGCCATTGGTCGTACCAAGGCGCGCGTTGCCGTGGGGGAGACGGATCGCGAAACGCAGCGTGAGTTGGGCGGTCGCAGAGGTCTGTAGCGGCGTCGTCAAGAGCACCTTGGTCGCCGTGCAGCGCTTCGCGGTTCCCGTAATGCTGCCGCCGGTCAGGCTGGAGACGGTGATGTGTCGCTGTCCACAGCCGTCGCCGTTGGCCCAGAGGCGCAGCCAGACCTCGGTGATGGGCGAGCCGGTGCTGTTGCCAAAGGTGATTGTCTGACTGCCCGCCATGCGCCCGTCAGCCGTGGCGGTGGCCGTGACGGCATAGGTCTGCGCGGGTGGGCCATAGGACGCTGCAGCGGCGCCGGTTACGGCGATGAGCAGGGCAAGCGGAAAGAAAATGACAACGAGGATGCGCACACCCTGACGCTACCTGCGCGGCGCACAGGCGCGGCCGTTCGCGCGGGTTCTGATCCTGCACGTGACGAGGTTTCTGAGGTAGAGCTAAGCGAAATCAACCACAAGCAGACCGGTTCGACTCCGCAGCGTCGTGCAGCGATCAGTGAGGCTCCACCGGCGCACGCTACTCATCCTCCGAGCTGCGCTAGGCGGCCAGTTCGGGGCCGAGAACAGCGACGCGGAGGTCGTGAATTTCGGCATCCACCGCACGGAAGGCCTCCAGCGAAAATGGTGCGGGCGGGGCGAGGCGGGTCTTGAAACGGGCTATGGCCTCGAGTGGCTCGTCGAGTTTTGTGCCCATCGTGTCGAGGACGTTCTTCGCCGCAGCGGCCATTTCGATGCGGTGGCAGATCATGAGCATGTCGTTGCCCGCTTCGATGCCGAGGCGCATCGTTTCATCGAGTCCGTAGTGGTTGAGAATGGCTCCCATGTCCAGATCGTCTGTCATGACCAGACCGGAGAAGCCCATGTCCTGCCGCAGCAAGTCGCGGATGATCACGGGTGAGAGCGATGCGGGGCGGTTCACCTCCTCGAGTCCAGAAACAGCGATATGGCCGATCATCATGCTGTCGACTGTTGGGGCAAAGTGGCGGAAGACGGCGAGTTCATGCTCCTCCATGAGTTCCTTGGAGCGTTCGATGCGCGAGAGTTCGTGGTGGGGATCGAGCCCCGCCGAGGCATAGCCAGGGAAGTGCTTGCCGCAGCTGAGAACACCGGTGGCCCGCAGCACATCGTTGAAGGCCGTCGCGTTTTCAATGACCTCGACGACATTGCGCCCGTAGCAGCGGCCGCGAAGCGCGTTGTCGGCCTCATCGTCAAAGGCGATGTCCAGCACGGGACAGAGGTCGAGGTTGAAGCCGAACATCCTCAGGATGCGGCCGGTGATGTCGCCGTGGCGGCGGATCAAATCCAGATTCCCGGAGTCGCGGAGTTGCCCGGCGCTGGGCGGCTCGTTCCCGATCCGTGCGAGACGAGACACGCTGCCGCCTTCCTGGTCGATCGTGATGATCGGCTCGACGCTGCTCAGATCCCGGAGGTCGTCGATGAGTTTGCGCAGTTGCTCGGGATCCTTGATGTTGCGACCGAAGAGAACGAACCCTCCGGGCTGGATCTGGCGGAAGAGGCGGGCGGAGTCGGAATCGAGCTCCGCGCCGGGAACACCAACAAGCAGAAGCTGACCGGGATTGTGGGATGGCATGGGGGAGGGGAAGCTCAGATTTGAACGAGGCTGGCGCAATGATTTCTTCAGAAGAAATCGCGTTGGTTGGCGGGATTAGTACGCCCCGGGTTTCGTAGCCTCACGTTCGTGGGTCTTTTGGACGAAACGGAGATCTCCTGCTCGGTACCTGAGGCGCGGCGAATGTCCGCCACGGTCCGGTACTATTTCTAGGCGCTCCTAGAAATTCACTCCCCTGCATGTCCGACGACGTCCTCCTCGCCCTCCTGGTCACCCTCGCCGCGGGCCTCTGCACGTCCATCGGTAGCGCGATCGCCTTCTTCACGAAGACGACCAACCGCGTCTTCCTGACCCTCGCCCTGGGCTTCAGCGCCGGCGTCATGATCTACGTCTCATTCGTCGAGATCGTGCCGAAGTCGCTCAAATACATCGTGGAGGCCGAAGGCTCATCGACCGGCTACCTCTACATGACGCTCGGCTTCTTCGGTGGCGTCGTGGTGATGGCGGTGATCGACCGCATGATCCCGACCTTCGGCAACCCGCACGAGCCGATGCGCGTCGAGCTGATGGACGACCCTGCCGCCCGTCGCGACTACCTGCAGAAGGGCGCGCTGGGCCGGATGGGCGTGTTCATGGCGCTCGCCGTCGCCATCCACAACTTTCCCGAGGGACTGGCCACGTTCCTGGTCATCCTCGAGGACCCGAGCGTCGGTCTCGCCCTCGCGGTCGCCGTCGCGATCCACAACATCCCTGAGGGCATCGCCGTCTCCGTCCCGATCTACTACGACACCGGACGGCGCGGCAAGGCGTTTCTGCTGTCCTCGCTGAGCGGACTCGCCGAGCCCCTCGGCGCGGTCGTCGGCTACCTGCTCCTGCGGCCCTACCTGACCGACACCTGGCTCGGGATCCTGTTCGCCGCCGTCGCCGGCGTGATGGTGTTCATCTCGCTCGACGAACTGCTGCCTGCCGCCCGCGAATACGGTCGACCGCACCTGGCCATCTATGGGATGATCGGCGGCATGGGCGTAATGGCGGGCTCGCTCGTCCTGTTCCAGATCTAGGTGGTCGACCGCGCGAGCGGGTACCGAGGCCGTGTTGGGCGGCCCGTCGGGCGCAGTGCCTGCCGGGGCGAGCCCCGCTCCGCGGGTGGCGG
>CAJCBN010000513.1 GCA_903960645.1 uncultured Actinomycetes bacterium
AGGCGCGGCACGCCGTCGCTGCCCGGGTGGGGGCCCGACATGGTCGCGACCCCACCGGAGATGATCGTCGCCCAGGCCCACGCGCCCACGCCGATGCCGACCCACGGGATCCAGCGCGGCGGCCGTGGCGACCAGCCGACCGCGATGCCGAACGACTCGAGCACGATGATCGTGGCGATCAGGAGCACGACGAGGGCGAGCAGAAAGTGGCTCAGAACCGCGATCGGGTGCAGGTCGACGAGCACGGTGATGCCGCCGAGCGGTCCCTGCGCGAACGTGAGGATGCCGATCGCGAGCGAGCCGCGCCAGAGCCAGCGATGCTGCTTGCGCAGGCTGCGGTAGGCGGAGACCGCCAGCAGGATGGCGACGATGATCACGAACAGCGCGAACACGCGGTTGGTGAACTCGATCAGCCCGTGGAACTGGAGCGGCGGCGTCGGCTTGCCGTTGCACAGCGGCCAATCCGGGCACCCGAGACCCGAGTTGGTGACGCGCACAAGCGCGCCCGAGACCACGTTGACGTAGATCGCGACCAGCGTGATGACAGCGAGCGGGCGGAACGCGGTGGGGCCGGTGATGCGGGACAGGAACACGCGCACCCCCGCAGTATCACCGAGGTCGCCGGAATGCCGGGGGGTCGATACTCGTTGACGTGGACATGCAGGTAGTTGCCGCCATCACCGGCCCGTCGGGCCACGCCACGTCCGGGTGGTACGCTCGGAACGTGGCCGACGAGACCGAGACACCCGTCACGGATCCCGCACGCCTCGTCTTCGATGAGCAGGCGCTGGCCCTCGCCGACGACGTCTGGCGCGTGGCGCGACGGCTAACCCGTGATCCACAGGCGGCCGAGGATCTCATGCAGGAGGCCTACACGCGGGCCTTCCGCTCCTGGAAGCAGTACGAGCCCGGCACGAACCTGCGCGCGTGGCTCCTGCGCATCGTCCACAACCTCGCGATCGACAACGCGCGCCGGCAGCAGCGCCAGCCGGAGCAGCTCGGGCTCGAGGCCGACGACTACTACCTCTACGACCGCCTCGGCGGCCCCGCCGTCGCCGACGTTGACCGCCTCGTCGAGCGGCTCTCGCCCGGGCCGGTCCTGGATGCCCTCGGTGGTTTGGCCCTGCCCTTCCGCGAGGTCGTCGTCCTCGTCGATCTCGGTGACCTCTCCTATCAGGAGGCCGCCGACGTCCTCGAGATCCCCGTCGGCACCGTCATGAGTCGCCTCCACCGTGGCCGCCGCGTGCTCAAGAAGGCGCTCGCCGACCACGCCGGGGAGGCCATCGCATGAGCGCCCACGTCCGCTCCGAGCAGTGCCTTCACGCGCAGCGCTGTGTGCAGGAGTACGTCGACGGGACGCTCGTCGCCGAGGAGGTCGTCGTCGTCGACGAGCACCTCGCGGTCTGCCCGTGCTGCGCCAAGTGCTACGGCCTCGAGGCGGGCGTGCGCGACGTGATGCGCAAGGCGTGTGACGAGCCGTGCCCTGACGGGTTGCGCGCCGAGCTCCGTCGCATCTGCGACGACTGCGACTGCGAGTAGGCTCCGCCCGACCGTCGCATGACGGCTGACACCCGGAGGATCCGCATGCACTGGACGCCCAAGACGACTCCTGACGCCGTGCGGACCGTCGGCGTGATCGGCACCGGTGTCATCGGCGGCGGCTGGGCCGCGAAGTTCCTCGCGCAGGGCTATGACGTGATCGCGTGGGATCCCGCACCGGACGCGGCCGAGAAGCTCCAGCGCCTCCACGACATCGCCTGGCCCGCCCTCGAGCAGCTCGGCCTCGCCCCCGGCGCGGCGCGCGACCGGCTGCGGATGGCGGCGACGCTCGAGGAGGTCGGCGCCGCGGCCGACGTCATCCAGGAGAGCTGCCCCGAGGTCCTCCAGCTCAAGATCGACATGCTCGCGCGGATCGCCGCGGCGACTCCCGCCGGGGTGCCGATCCTGTCCAGCACGTCGGGCTACCGCATGACCGACATGGCCGGGACGGCCGCGCATCCCGAGCGCCTCGTCGTCGGCCACCCGTTCAACCCGCCCTACCTCGTGCCGCTGGTCGAGGTCGTCGGCGGCGAGCTGACCGACCCGGCGGTGGTGGACTGGACGCTCGACTTCTACACGCGCGCTGGCAAGAAGGCGCTGCGCTGCTCCAACGAGCTGCCCGGCTTCGTCGCCAATCGCCTCCAGGACGCCGTCTGGCGCGAGCTGCTGCACATGGTGGCCAACGACGAGGCGACCGTCGAGGAGTGCGACGTCGCGCTCGTCTACGGCCCCGGCGTGCGCTGGGCGCAGATGGGCGTGGGCCTCACCTTCCACCTGGCGGGTGGCGAGGGCGGCATGGGCCACATGCTCGACCACTTCGGCGACTCGCTGCTCGAGCCGTGGACGCGCCTCGAGGCACCGG
>CAJCBN010000514.1 GCA_903960645.1 uncultured Actinomycetes bacterium
TCGAACTCGTCCTGGGTGATGGCGCCCGAGTCGAGCAGCGACTTGGCGTGCGCGATCTCCGCGGCGGAGCCGCCGGCGACCTCCTTGACGTGGTCGTCGAACTGCTTCTGCGCCTGTTGCATCTGCTTGGCATTGCGCTCAGCCATGCCGTGCCCGTTGACGATCAGGTAGATCAAGATGCCGATGAAGCTCGTTGCGAACAGCAGGATGATCCAGAGGACCTTCTTGCCGCCGCTGATGTCGTGGCGGCGGAACAGGTCACTGAAGACCGTGATCAGCAGCCAGAACCAGATAACGAAGCCAAAGATGAGCAGCATCGACCAGAGCAGATGCAGTAGCGGGTAATCGTCCATGAACACTCCTGTTGGGTTGCCTCGCCAGTGTACCGACCGCTAACGGGACACCTGTAGCGGACCTCAGCCGGTGACGCTGCTTGGCGTCGTGGGCTTGGCGATGGGACGCGGTGTTGCGATGCGGAGGCGCTTCAAGGTCAACGCTGAAGTAGTCGTTGTTGCGGTGCCGACCGTCGGGGTGAAGGTCGTGGTCGAGGTCACGGCAAGTGCGCCCTTGGCAAGCAGCTGGCGGGCCGCCTTCGTGTACGGGCAGTTGAGCGTTAGCTTGCCGGCTTTGGTGATGCGTTTCGTCGTGGTGCAGATGACCGGTGTGGCACGGTGCGTCGAGCGTGTGCTGGTGCTTTTCAGCTGCAGCCAGATCGTGCCTGGCTGAGTGACCGTGAACATAAACTTGAGGCCTGTCGGTGTCTGCATTGGTGCACCCGTGCTCGAGACGGGGGCAGGCGAAACGGTCGTATCGGCCACGGCGGTCGTGACAATGACGGGTGTATCTGGAACGACGACCGGAGCGGCTGTCGGTGCAACCTCATTCGACGCAGCTGAGGCAAGCGATGTCAGGTCTGGGCTGGCTGTCTTTGCGACTGCTGTGAAGGTGTAGGTCGTTGCTGCTGTGAGTCCCGTGATCAGGCACGAGCCACTCGCTCCGGTGACGGTGCACGTGGCATCACCGGAACTGGCGGTGACGAGGTAGGAGGTTGGTGTTGGGCCAACGGCGGGAGCCGCGACGGTGATGGTCGCCGACTCTGCGCCTGCGACTGCGACGGGTGCGGGTGGTGCCGCGACGTAGTCGGCGACGAGGAGACGGTTCCATTTGGGTGGGTCACCAGCCGTGTCGAATCCCGTGCTGCCCGCAAAACGGTATGCCGTCGCCCCGGCACCGGCTCCATAGAATTGGTCGGCCCCGACCGTGGGAGCAGATAGACCCTCGAAATCCACGCGCACGAGACTTCCATTGTTGTAGAACGCCGCGCCGCCGATGGTTGTGACACCACTGCCAATCGTGACGCTCGTCAGGCGTGGCGCACCCCGAAAAGCGTTATCGCCGATCGTTGTGACACCACTGCCAATCGTGACGCTCGTCAGGCGCGATGCGAAGCGAAACGCCTCGCCGTAGATGCTGGTGACGCCGCTGGGGGTTGTGTATGCGGTCCGGGCGTTGCCGCTCGGGTATGCGACGAGCGTGGTCCCGTTTCTGTTGAAGACCACACCATCCGTGTCCTTGTAGTTCGGATTCGCCCCGTCCACTGAAATGCTTGTCAAGCTCGTCGTGCCACCGAAGGCGCCAGTGCCGATAGCGGTGACGCTGGCGGGGATTGTGATGCTGGAAAGGCCGGTGGCACTGCTGAACGCCTGGTTTCCGATACTCGCGACGATACTTGGAGACGCGAAGACGACAGCTGTCACGAGCGGGGAAGTAGGGAACGCGGTGCCAGCAATGCTCGTGACGGTGTTCGGGATCGTGACGGTGCCGGTGCACGAGGTGTTGCCGGTGACGACGTTGTCGATGATCGTGAAGGTGCCGCCACCGTCACACGCGGGAGTAGTCGTCACGGCACTGGCAGACCCCACGCCAACGCTGAGCAGACCGACGAGGCTGACGAGAAGCACGAGTCCGAGGCGTAACCGGTTGCGTCGAAGCTGCATCCCGCCGCCGCCAACACGCGAACTTCCGCCGGACACCAACGCCGTTCCACCGTCAACCCGTACCGACATGTCTGTTCCTCACCGAACTCATGAACGTCAGAGGCCAAACACCCAGGAGGGCGTGCCGAGTCGGTGACTACGAGGTAGTTCTCGCTGCTCCGGACTGTACACACGTATCTACCGCAATGCGGTATCTGAGGTGATTCGTGGTTCAACGAGTGTTCTTCGCCGCGGCCTTAGGCCGTGGCGACACATCGACGATGATCCTCCGAGCGAGAATGCTCAGACGAACTCGACACCGGTCAGATAGCGCGGCTCGGCAAAGACGCGCTGCACGATCGGCTCGAAGAACGCTGCCGGCAGACTCTCGAAGTTGGGGTCAAAGCAGTTCTGGTCGTACTGCTCGCAAAACTCGGCACAGGCGTCGTACCACTCGTTGTCCTTGAACCGATCGCGGGCATTGCGGTCGCCGCCCGAATGGTGCGCGTAGTAGTACATCTGAAAAACGCCGTGGTGCTTGGCGATCCAGACCAGCTCGGGGCGGACGTAGGGGCGGAGGATCGCGCCCATCATCTCGCCGTGCGTGAGTGGCGCGAGCTCGTCGCCGAGGTCGTGGAGCAGCGCCATCGCGACGTACTCCTCGTCCTTGCCGTCGTTGTAGGCGCGGGTTGCGGACTGCAGGGAGTGCTCGTAGCGCGTCACCTGGTAGCCCGAAAACGACACCTTCAACTCTTCAAGCGCAATCATGAGTCGTCCCGGCATGCCAGCCATGTGCTCTTCGCCGGCGCGATCGAGGAGCGCGTAGTCCTCGGCGGTGCCGTCTTCCATACGGGTGAATGCGACTGTCTCCATGGTGCCTCCCTCGCGATGAGCGAAGCGTAGCGGTCGCAGAAAGCGCACGCAGTGCCGGCTCCGGCGGCGATCGGGTGAGGGCCCGAGGTGCCGCCGGAGCCGGCTGTGCGTTAGTGCATGTTGTGCTGGAGATTGTACGGCAGTGTCACAGGGGTACCGCGGAAACAGCCGATCGAGTAGGGGTACTCGTTGTTGAGCACGTAGTGGTAGATCTTCTGCAGCTTGCCCTCCCACATGACCTCGGCGGTCCTGCCGTGGCATTCGTCGAGCTGCTTGTTCGTGATCCACTTGCCGTTGGCATCACGTGGTCCGTAGATGCCGAATCCGTCCCAGGCGTAGCCGTACAGCGGCGAGGCCTTGCTGCCGGGCTCACTCTTCTGGGTCAGGCACTTCCAGGAGAAGCCGTGGACGTGGTACTGGGTGTTCCACGGATGGCCGAAGCAGTTATCGGTGGGCAGTGCCGCGTTCGGATCGACCCACGACGTTAGGGAGGTAGCGGCAATCTCGGCGTGCCACATGATGCCGTCGAGGGCGACGCCCATGGAGAGCGACGGGATGCAGGTCGGCTTCTTGTTCGCCTTCGGATAGCGCGTGACGTTCACGTGGAGGTTGTAGGGCTTGATGGGGATCAGGTCGGCCGTCGCGTAGGGCGGAATTCCCGGCGCGACGCTGTAGTACTGGTACGCGGCGCTATTCGACGGGATCGGGTACTTGCCAACCGGCCACGGCGGAATGCCATTGCCCTTGAAATACCGCTTCGTCGCCGTGGTCGTGATCTTGAACTCATGCGCCATCTTGACCTTGCCCGGCACGGCAGATTCCCCGATCTTTGCGACGTTGAGGACGTTGCCGTTGCGCCACGGCCTGTCCACCTGCGACACGGGCGGCGGCGGATTGCCGCCGAGGGAGGGGAGGGCGCACATGTAGAGCTGGCCGCGGCCCGGCTCGCTCATGGGTGTACCAACGGGGGCCGTGTTGAGCACCGTCGGCGTGATGTTGGCGGGTGCAGCGTTGGCGGTTGTCGCCGCAGCGATGGCCAGAACAAACGTTAGGGCCAGCAGGCCAGCCCGCTGAAATAGTCCTCGTCTCATCTCATCCTCGTTGTGGTGGGGAAGTAGCGCTTTAAGGATTAGATACTACAACTAAATTCTTTTTTACGCAATGTAGGCGCATTCAGAGGTTGCGAGTTCATTTACGAGTCTCGTATGACATCGCTCCGACAACGTCAGATGACGCGTAGTCAATGCGCTCTTGCCTTCGGCGCGGTACGCGTCAGCGGTCGTTGAAGACCAGGAGCTCGCCGCCGTAGCAAGCCACCCAGACCCGGGCCAGATGCGCGTCGTACGTGACGCCGATCGGCCGGATGCACGCGTCGAGCTCCTGCGTGACGGTCATGTCGCGGGTGCGGATCTTGGAGACGGTGCCGCTGTCGTAGTTGACGACGTAGAGTGCTTTGCCGTCGCTGGACATCGCCAGGCTGCGCGGGGCGCTACCGGTCTGGACGCGTAGCACGCGGCCCGTGTAGAGGTCGAGGCGGGCGACGTTGCCCTCGGAGTTCAGCGTCGCGTAGATGTAGCGGCCCTGCGGTGAAAACTCGAGCGCGCGCGGGCCGGCGCCGATCTCGATCGTGCGCGTCTTCCAGGTCTCGAGGTCGACGCGGACGAGCTTCGTCCCACCCATCATCGCGACGTAGACGGCATTACCCTTCGGGGAGACGACGATGCCGCGCGGGTACGGGCCGATCGGCACTCGCTGCAGCTCGCGGCCCGTCTCGGCCGAGAGGACCGACAGGTCCCAGGAGCACCAGTTCGCGACCAGCACGAAGCGGCCGTCCGGCGTGGCCTTGACGACCTTCGGCACGGAGCCGACCGGATAGACGCCGTCGATCTTGAGGCTCTCCATGTTGATGCGGTAGAGGAACGAGTCGTCGTAGCCCGATTCCGGCGTGCAGGTGTCACTGCCCTCCGGGCCGAAGCCCGCGCCGTACATCGAGTAGTTGGAGACGTACCCGTACTGCCCATCTGGCGAGAAGGCGGCCTCCACCGGCGCGCCCTGCGAGGTACCCGGATGCCCCTTGATGCCGAACTGCGCCAGCTTCACGGAGTCGGAGATCGTTGCGACCAGCTTCATCGTGCGCGCGCTGTAGACCGTTACCGAATGCCGGTACATCATGTTCTGCGCGGTGATGAGGCCCGCGCCGCTCGCCGCCACGGACTTCGGTGCGATATCGCCGGTGATCCTGCGAATCAGGCGCAGGCGGGTGCGATCCGAGGGCGGTCCGACGTGCTCCGGGACCACCGCGGTGGCCGGCTCAGCGGGGGCCTCCGCGGTCGTGGTCGGCACGGTTTCCGCGGTCGTCGCGGCGGTGGCCGTCGCCGCGGTCGCGCGCGTGCCGTCCTCGACCTGGGTGCGCAGGAACAGGACGCCGCCGACGGTCAGCGCCACGGTCAGCACGGTGAGCAGGGCCGCTCGGCGTCGACGCACGGAGCGGCGACGCTCCTGATACGAGGGCGTGCGGTCGTAGAACTCGGGCATGTTCCGGCTCTTCGGCCACGGAGACACGCCTCCTGCCCGCCCGGAGCGGCCGTTGCGCAGTTGACACAGTCGCCGCGGCACGGTTGGCTCTCATCACCACGACGCTCAGGAGACACCATGTTCGACGCCACCACCGCCCAGCGCCTCACCACCGACGGTGACTGGTTCGCGCCGTACTTCATCTCGCTCGGCTACCGCCTCGGCAACGTGCTGGTGCTGTCCGGGCAGGCCTCGATCTCGGAGCAGGGCGAGATCGTTGGTGACGGCGACTTCGACGCCCAGGCCGCGCAGACCTTCGCGAACATCGAGCGCGTGCTGGGCCTCGGCGGCGCGGGCCTCGAGGACATCTTCAAGGTCACGATCTACCTGACCGACATGGCGCACTTCCCGAAGATCATGGAGCTGCGCCAGCGGCACTTCACACCGCCCTACCCGGCAGACACGATCGTCGAGGTGCGCTCGCTGGCGCTGCCCGAGCTGATGATCGAGATCGAAGTGATGGCGATGGTGCCCGACGGCGAGCGCCGCGTGATCGACGGCTGATCCGGCCGCCGCGCGCCGAGACGGGTTGCGCGTGCGGGAGATGAATCGGACGGTGCCGCTGGCCTATGCTGCAGCCGCCCCGGCATCCCGCCGCGGCAGACCAAGGAGCACGGGCCGTGAGCGAGCCCCGTATCGGCATCTTCCTCAACGTGCAGCAGCCGGATTCCGTGTCGCCGCGCACGATCGTGGACCAGGCCGTGGCGCACACCGCGCTGTGCCGCGACCTCGGCTTCGACCTCGTCTCCGCCGGGCAGCACTTCCTCACCGAGGTCTTCCAGATGGCGCAGCTGATGCCGCTGCTGGCGCGGATCGCAGCCGACTCCGGTGACATGCGCGTCGCTTCGAACATCGCCCTGCTGACGCTGCTCAACCCCGTCGAGCTCGCGGAGAACGCGGCCACGCTCGACGCCATCACCGGGGGGCGCTTCGTGCTCGGCGTCGGTCTCGGCTATCGCCCGGAGGAGTTCGACGCCTTCGGCATTCCGGAGAAGAAGCTGCGGGTGTTCCTCGACAAGCTCGACGTCGTCAAGCGGCTCCTCGAAGGCGAGTCGGTGACGGCGGAGGGCCACGGCTACAAGCTCGACAACCAGCGTCTCGCGATGCTGCCGATGCAGCGCCCGCGCCCGCCGATCTGGTTGGCGGCCAACGCCGATCAGGCCGTGCGCCGGGCGGCGCGCGTCGCGGACACGTGGACGGTCAACCCGCACGCGAACCTCGCGGAGCTGGTGCGCCAGACCGCGATGTTCCACGCGGCGCGGGCCGAGGCGGGGCTGCCGGTCGTGACCGAGCTGCCCGTGATGAAGGAGATCTACGTCGGCGAGGACGACGAGAGTGCCGAGCGCGAGGCCCGCACCTACCTGCAGGCCAAGTACAAGGCGTACGTCAAGTGGGGGCAGGACGAGGTTATGCCTGACGCCGACTCGCTCGATCAGGACTGGGAGGAGCTGAAGGCCGGCGGGCGCTTCATCCTCGGCGGCCCCGACCGCTGCGTGGCCGAGTTACAGGAGCACCTCGACGCGCTGCGCTGCGACACGCTGATCTTCCGGTTCGGCTGGGTCGGCATGCCCGACGACCTCGTTCAGGCGAACATCCGCCGCTTTGCCGAGACGGTCAAGCCGCGCCTGCGCATCGCCACGGGCGCTCCCGCGCCGCTCTGAGCAGATCTGGATCCGGATCCAAATCTGCACGAAAACGGTAAATCTGGATCCGGATCCAGATCTGCACGAAAACGGTAAATCTGGATCCGGATCCAGATCTGCACGCAGACGGTCAGCCGCTGCAGGCGGCAGCGGCAGCGATCGTCTCGTCGGCGTAGGCGCGCGTGTCCTCGGCGAGCCGGAGGTCAAGCGTCTCGCGGCTGGTGAGGTCCGTGGTGACGACAGCGCGGGCGTAGTCGTCGATCATCGCCTGGGCGGCCTCGCGCAGGGTGCTCAGCGCCGCACGGCAGACGCCGTCGGTCTGTCCGATCGTCCCGTCGACGGTGGTCGCGAGCTCGCCGGCGGCCGCCGAGATCGTCGTGTAGGCCTCGCCGATGCAGGTGTCGAAGTCCCGGCCGGCGGCGGCGTCCGTCTGGCATGAGGCGACGCTCTGGTTGGCCTGATCAAGCCGGCCGGCGAAGGTCTGCGCGCCCGCCTGGACGGTGCTCCAAGCGGCGGGATTGTCCGCACTCGGCGCCGCCTGAACCGTCTCGGTCGACGCGGCCGGCTCGGAGGGCGGTGCGGGCTCGGCGGCAACCGGCTGCGAGTCGGATACCGAGGTCATGTCGTCCGGCGTCTGCGCGGCCTGCGCGTCGACTGCCGTCTCCTGATCGCGGAGCGAGGCGGCGCCGCAGCCTGCGAGCAGGACACCGACCAGCATGAGGGCGACGAGCGGGATGAGGGTGGGCAGGCGCTGCACAGTCGTCCCAATCATCTCCCCAGTTCGCGGTGATGTGGGTGCGCTCCTGCCCGGGCTGCGCAGAGCGGCGCCCGGGGTCGACGGCTGGGACGAGCCGCCGACCCCGGACGCCGAGGCGCTACGCGACGACGGTGTTGCCGTCGAAGTGCTCGATGCCGTTCAGGTACGAGATGACCTCGTCGACGCCCATGACGTCGCCGAACTTGGCATCGATATCGAACAGGTTCCACTCGACGACGCCGGCGACGCGGTCGCCGACGCACTCGCGGGGGACGATCGGGCGGAAGCCGTACGCGATGGCGTCCTCGACCGTGTGGCGGACACAGCCCGCCATCGTCACGCCGGTCACGATCACCGTGTCGACACGGTGGGCCGAGAGGAAGCCCTGGAGGTAGGTGCCGTGGAAGCCGCTGGCGCGCTTCTTGCAGATCACGAGGTCCTCATCGCGCAGCAGGCGCTCGTCGATCGCGGCCTCCCACGAGCCCTCCTCGAGGACATCGACGGGGATCTTGTTGTGCCAGAGGCCCATGTCACTCCACTCGCCGCGCGTGGTCTTCTTGTACGCGGTCGTGGTGTGGACGACGGGGACGTTCTTGGCACGGGCCGCCTCGAGCAGACGCTCGGTCGCCGGGATGATCGTGTCCATGTGATCACACGTGAACTTGTTGCCGGGGTGCGTCCAGGCGTTGGCGAGATCGATGTTCAGGATCGCGGGGCGCGTGCCGAAGCCGATGCGCCGCTGGAAGCCGCGCTGCTGATACAGCTCGCTGTCCTCGGCAAAGATCTTGTCCAGCATTTCCTGCAGTTCGCTCATGATGGTTCTTCCTCCTGGGGTCGGTCGTGTGGGTCGGGTCAGGCCGTGCGGCGCTCGGCGCGCAGGCGTTCGGTGGCGTCGAGATCGACGGCGATGGAGAGCCCTTCGCCGACGAGTACGACGCCGTAGTCCTGCTCGGCGAGGTCACGCGTGGTGAACTCGTCGAGGACGTCATTGCGCACCAGCTCGGGATCACGGTCGAGCGGGTCGCCGTAGCCGCCGCCCGAGGGGACGGTGATCTGCAGGCTGTCGCCGGCCTTCAGCTGGGAGCCGGTGACCTTGCTGTACCAGGACTCCTGATCGGGGCGTCCCGGATTGCGCACCATCGAGCCGTTGAGGCCCTCGTGGCCGCCGAAGATACCCCACGGCGGGTCGGATTCGTGACGCTCGCCCTCGCAGGTCACGATCGTGTCGGTCAGGAACGTATTGACGCGGACGATGCCGATGCCACCGCGCCACTTGCCCGCCGCGGCGGGCTCGTCACGCAGCTCGTAGCGGTCGGTCCGCATCGGGAAGCGCCACTCGAGCTCCTCGATCGGGTTGTTGCGGGTATTGGCGCTCAGGTTGTCGACGGAGTCCATGGCGTCGCGATCGGGGCGACCGCCGTACGAGCCCTCATCGACCTCGAGGTACACCCAGTACTCGCCCTCGGCCTCGACGAAGCCCGAGTAGGAGAGGAAGTGGATGTGCGCCGAGTTGCCGGCCGTCA
>CAJCBN010000515.1 GCA_903960645.1 uncultured Actinomycetes bacterium
CGAACGATCCGCGCGGCCGCCTACGAGGCGAAGTCGAGCAGCACCTTGCCGACCTTGCCGGGCCCCTCCATGTGCGCCAGCGCATCCGCCGCCTCGAACCACGGATAGGCGCGGTCGATCACCGGGACCAGTCGGCCACTGTCGAAGTGCGGGCCGAGCTCGTGGTGGAAGCGCTGGATGGCGTCGGCCTTCTCCTCGATCGGGCGGGCGCGCAGCGTGGTGCCGAAGACCGTGGCGCGCTTCATCATCAGATCGCGCAGCTGCAGCTCGACCTTCTGGCCGGCGCCGATGCCGACGATGGCGAGGCGGCCGAGCCGCGCGATCGCCTGCATGTTGCCCGCGAAGTTCGGTGCGCCGACGAGCTCGAGGATGACGTCCGCACCGCGGCCGCCGGTCAGCTCGAGGACCGACTCGACCCAGCCGTCCGCGTCGATCGCGGTGGCGCCCCAGCTCTCGATCGCCGCGCGGCCCTCGGCGTGGCGCGAGATGCCGATCACGATCGCGCCGGAGGCGACGCCGATCTGGACGGCCGCAGAGCCGACGCCACCAGAGGCGCCGTGCACGAGCAGCGTGTCGCCCGGGCGCAGGCCGGCCTGCGTGGAGATCGCGTCGTGCGCGGTGATGAACACCTCGGGGATCGCAGCGATCTCCCTCGCGTCGAGTCGCGAGGGCACGTGGACGACGCAGCGCTCGTGGACCGCCACGCGGTCGGCGAGTCCGCCGCCGCCGACGAGGCCGTAGGCGCGGTCGCCGACCTTCCAGCCGCGCACCTTCGCGCCGACGTGGTCGATGACGCCAGCGACCTCGAGGCCCGGGATGTCGGACGGCCAGCCGGGCGGCGCGGGGTACGCGCCCTTGCGCTGGGCGATGTCGGCGCCGTTGATGCCGGCGAACGCCGCGTGGATCAGGACCTCCTCGTCGCCGCAGACGGGATCGGGCCGCTCCTCGCACGCAACGACCTCGTTGCCTCCGGCTCCGGTGTAGACGACGCAGCGCATGCGGTGCTCCTCGATCTCGACTTCGACTGCAGGCAGCGTACCCGCACGAGGAACCGCGGGGAACCTGCGGAACAATGGGCTCATGCGCCTCGTGTCCCTGATTGCCCTGCTCGCCCTCACGGCCGCCCTCGCCACGGCGTGCGGCGGCTCGTCGTCGAACGACGCGGTGGCGGCTGCGCCCGCGACGACCGCGGCGCCGGCCTCCACGGAGGCGCCTGTCACCGCCGAGGCCCCCGTCGCGACCGAGCCCGCACAGCCGAAGCTCCCCAAGCGCCTCGGCAGCGGCGAGCCGGTCACCTTCGCTTTCGGCGGCGACGTGATGTTCGAGGAGCCGATCCGCTCATACCTGTCGACGCCCGCCGCGGTCTTCGCGCCGATCGCGAAGGTGCTGCGCCGCGCCGACGTTGCGATGGTCAACCTCGAGACGGCGATCACCGTGCGCGGCACGCCGACGTCCGCCAAGGAGTACCTGTTCCGCGCACCGCCCTCGGCCTTCGACGCGATCCGCCGCGGGGGCATCGATGTCGTGACCGTGGCCAACAACCACGGCATGGACTTTGGCGCCCAGGGGCTCGAGGACACGCTGCGCGCGGGTGAGCGTAAGGGTGTGCCCGTCGTGGGTGGCGGCCGCAGCGAGGCGGAGGCGTTCCGCCCGTGGCGCACCACGGTCAAGGGCCAGCGCATCGCGGTCATCGGCGCGACGCAGGTGATCGATGAGGAGTACCTGTCGTGGTGGGAGGCGCGCGGTCGGCAGACCGGCGTGGCGAGCGCCAAGTACGACATGGAGGACCGCCTCATTCGGCAGGTGATCAAGACGCGCCGCGCGAGCGACACCGTCGTCGTGTACCTGCACTGGGGTCAGGAACTGGAGTCGTGCCCGCTCGACCGCCAGGTGTCGCTCGCCGAGCGCCTGGTCAAGGCCGGCGCCGACATCATCGTCGGCTCGCACGCGCACCTCCTGCTCGGCGGCGGCATGTTGGACCGCGCGTTCGTCGACTACGGCCTCGGCAACTTCGTCTTCTACACGGGCGGCGGTATCGCGGCTCAGACCGGCGTCGTCGAGGTGACCGCCACAGGCCGACGCATCGACGGCTATCGCTTCGTGCCCGCCGAGATCTCCGGTGGCCGACCCGAGCCCGTCACCGGGCCGGCGAAGGCGGCGCGGATCGCCGACTGGAACGCGTTACGTGATTGCACCGGGCTTGACCGCTGAGCCACCGGTGGGGACGCGGCGCTTGACGGCGATCGGCGCGAGCGCCGCACCGACGATGACGAGCACCGCACCGATTAGCGAGACGATGCCGGGTCGCTGATCGAGCACGGCGAAGCTGAGAAAGACGACGGTGGCGATCTCGATGGAGGCCACGAGGGCGGTCGCCGCGCTACCGAGGCGCATCAGCCCCATCGTCTGGAAGAGGCAGGCCGCGATGCTGGAGATGAGCGCGACGCCGAGCAGGGCCATCCAGCCCGTCACATCGGGGAGGTCGGTGCCGCCGAGCAGGAGCCCGCCGGGCACGAGGAAGACGGCGGCGGCGAGCACGGTGATGCCGAGCCAGGCGAGGGGATCGACGCCCTCGAGTCCCTCTTCGGCGACGAGGAAGTAGCCCGCCACGATGCAGGCGAAGGCGAGCGTGAGGATCACGCCGAGCACGTCGATCGAGCCGACCGGGCTGCCGATGGCGAGGGCGACGCCGACCAGCGTGATCGCGGTGACGCCGATCGACAGCCAGGTCAGATGGACGCGGCGGAGCGCCCCGGCTCCGAGCACCGTCAGGGCCGGATAGATGAACAGGATCAGGGTGACCGTCGCCGGGTCCATCCGCTGCACCGCTGCGAAGTAGAGCGCCGGGCCGGCAACGGAGGTGAAGCACGCGATCAGGACGGGGCGGC
>CAJCBN010000516.1 GCA_903960645.1 uncultured Actinomycetes bacterium
CCAGACCCCTCTGCTCAACTGGTGGTCGGCGACTACGTGGTGATGAGGTCGGCCTTGAGGCCGAGCATGCCGTCGAGCAGCCACTCGGCGACGTACGCCGCGAACGAGGGGCGCACCAGCAGCAGATAGCGGTCCTCGCCCCGGTGCTCGATCAGGACGCCGGCCTTCTGCACCAGGGTCTGGGCGCACTGGCCCGTCGTAAAGACCCGCGGGTGCAGGTCGAGCGAGCAGCACGTGGCCAGCACCGTGCGGGCGTCCGCGCCGGACAGCTCGAGGCCGGTGCGGTTGGCAGAGAGGTCGACGACGCAGCCATCGCCGGCGATCGCGTCAGCGAGCAGCGCGACGAGCGAGCGCTCCTCACCATCGGCGGCGACGACGAGCCACTCGTCGGGGCCGAGCCAGAGCGCCCGGCGGCCACCCGCCTCGGCGACGCGGTTGGCCTCGGGCAGTGCGAAGCCGAGCGCGGCCTCGACGCGGGCCGCGGCCGGGCCAGACGGATCGAGGCGCACGCCCACCTGGGCCAGGAACGGCACGGTCGCGAGCGTGGCGCCCACAAAACCGGCGTCGTCGATGCGGTGCTGGAGCGCCGCCAGCGGTGCTGCACGGTCAGCCATCGCGACGTGCCCCCTCTTGGTCGAAGATCACGGCGTCGACGATCTGGACGGCGACCGTCCGATCCTCAAGCGGCGCGTAGATGGTCTCGCCGATGCGGCCGCGGCCGCCGCGCACGAGGGCCAGACCGAAGGTACGGCCCAGCGTCGAGCTCTCGTACGACGAGGTGACGTGGCCGATCATCGGCACAGGGATCTCGAACTCCGCGTCCTCGACGAGCTGCGCGCCCTCCGGCAGGCGGTCGGCCGGGTCGACCGGCAGGATGCCGACCAGCTGCTTGCGGTCGTCGCGGAGCATGTCCGCACGGCGCAGGCTGCGCCGACCGACGAACTCCTTGTCGGCGATCATCCAGTCGAGGCCGAGGTCGAGCGGCGTGACCGTGCCGTCCGTCTCCTGCCCGACGATGAAGTAGCCCTTCTCGGCGCGGAGCACGTGCATCGACTCCGTGCCGTACGGCGTGATGCCGAAGGGCTGGCCGGCGGCGAAGACCGCCTCCCAGAGCGCGAGGCCATACGTCATCGGGACGTTCAGCTCGAAGGCCAGCTCGCCGGAGAAGGAAATGCGCGCCACGCGGGCCTCGATACCCGCGACGACGGCATCCTCGAGCTGCATGAACTTGAAGGCGTCCTGCGTGACGTCGAGGTCCGGTGCGAGTACGGCCATCACCTCGCGGGCCTTGGGCCCGACGATCGCGACGGTGGCCCACTGCTCGGTGACGCTCGTCAGCCAGACGTCGAGGTCGGGCCACTCCGTCTGGAGGAAGTCCTCCATCCAGTCGAGCACCCCGGCGGCCCCGCCGGTGGTCGTGGTCGCAAGGAAGTGATCGTCGGCGAGGCGCAGGACGACGCCGTCGTCCATCACCATGCCGTCGGCCTTGCACAGGACGCCGTAGCGGGCGCGGCCCAGCTTGAGACTGCTCATCGTGCCGGTGTAGAGCCGGTCGAGGAACTCGCCGGCATCCCTGCCCTTGACGTCGATCTTGCCGAGCGTCGAGGCGTCCATCATGCCGACGCCCGCGCGGACGGCCGCGCACTCGCGCAGCACGGCGGCATCCATGTCCTCGTCGCCGTGCGGGAAGAACCACGGGCGCTTCCACTGGCCGACGTCCTCGAAGACCGCGCCGTGCGCGACGTGCCACGGATGGATCGAGGTCGTGCGGACCGGGTCGAAGCGGAGGCCGAGCGCGCGGCCCGCGAGCGAGCCGAAGGTGACGGGCTGCGCCGGCGGGCGGGCCTTGGACACGCCGACCTGGGCGAAGTCCTGCTCGAAGTGCTCGGCGGCCATACGGCCTGCGTTGACCTTGCTGATGCGGCCCTGCTCGGTACCGGTGCCGACGAGGGTGTAGCGCTTGAGGTGCTCGACGTGCCGGATGCCGGAGCCCAGCGCCCGCTCGACACCGGCAATCGCAACGTCGCGATGCTGGTCGACGAAGGCGTGCAGGGGATCCGTGCCGGGGGTGACGACGAAGTCGGCGGTCTGCCCCTCCATCGCGTCGTGCCCCTCCGGTGCGGCCGGGCCGTCGGCCGTGGAGCCATACCCCGTCGCCTCGGCGGCCACGAGGCCGACGACGTGGCCATCACGACGGGCGGCGGCGGTGCCGAGGATGCCGGCGGCCGCTCCCGTCACGCGAATGCCGGCGACCTTGCCGTCGGGGACGAAGCCGACCAGCCGCGGGTTCCAGCGCGCACCGCCGGAGACGTGCAGGTGCAGGTCGAAGAGCGGATCCCAGCCGCCGGAGACGGCGAGGCAGTCGCAGGCGATCGCCTCGGGGTCACGCCCGTCGAGCGAGACGATGCGGACGGCGGTGAGGACGCCAGCGGCGTCGCCGTCGGTGCCGATCACGGCGGCGCCGGTGCGGACCTCGATGCCCAGCTCGCGGGCGCGCTTGATCAGCGAGCCCTGCGGTTCGGGGCGGACGTCGACGATCATCGGGACGTCCACGCCAGCGCCGGCGAGGTCGATCGCGGTGCGGTAGGCGTCGTCGCAGGCGGTGAACACGACGAGGCGGTCGGGGACGATGCCGAAGCGGTGCAGGTAGCCGCGCACGCCCGCAGCGAGCATGACGCCCGGGCGGTCGTTGTCGGCGAACACGAGCGGCCGCTCGGTGGCGCCCGTCGCGACGACGAGCTCGTGCGCACGGACCTGCCACATGCGCCGCAGCGCGCGCCCGCCGCGCTCGGCCGGAGGCAGGTGCTCAGCGACGCGCTCCATCAGCGCGATCGCGCCCTGGTCGCCGACGTTGAACACGGTGGTGCGGGTGAGCACGATCACGTCGGGGTTGGCGCGCAGGCGCTCCTCGGCCGCCGCCACCCAACGCGTGGCCGGCTGGCCGTCGATCAGCTTCTCGCCGCCCAGCAGGGCGCCGCCGAGCCGTGCGTGGTCGTCGACGAGAATGACGCGCGCGCCGGCGTCGGCGGCAGCCAGCGCCGCGCTGAGGCCAGCAGGGCCACCACCAGCGACGAGGACATCGCAGTGCGCGTGGCGCTTCTCGAAGCGATCCTCGTCACGGCTCGTCGGGAGCACACCCTGATGCAGGCGGCTCTCGACGACGAGTCCGGCGTGGGCCTCGACCTGCGTGGCGCGCATCAGCGGCTCGGTCGTGGCACCGCTGCCGACCTGGACGAAGGCGTGCGGGTCGGAGACGCCGTCGGTGACGACGCCGCGCGGCCGGCTCATCAGCACGCTGGAGCCGAGCACGCGCACGTCGTTGGCGAGCAGCGCGGAGGCAACGGTGTCGCCGGGGTGCGCCTCGATCGGACGTCCGTCGTACGTGAAGGTGAAGGTGCGGTCGTGGTCGATCCGGCCGCGGTCGGCGAGGCGCCTCATCGCGCGTCCTCCGGCTGCTGGCCGGCGCGGTAGGAGCCGACCAGCTCGTGGGACTGGTTGTCGCGGATCACGTTGAACCAGCGGCGGCAGCCCGCGGCGTGGTTCCAGCGCTCGGCGTAGCGGCCCATCGAGTTGTCACGGAAGAACAGGAAGCGCGCCCATTCCTCGTCGGACAGGAGCTCAGGATCGGCGGGGTAGGCGACGTGCGCCTGGCCGCCGTACTTGAACTCGGGCTCGTCGCGCGGGCCGCAGTAGGGGCAACGGATCTGGAACATCAGTGAGCGACCGCGGCGGCGCCGTGCTCGTCGATCAGCTCGCCGGTCTCGAAGCGCTCCAGCGAGAACGGTCGGTTGAGCTCGTGCGGCTCGCCGGTCGCGATCGTGTGCGCCATGACGTAGCCGGAGCCCGGCGTGGCCTTGAAGCCGCCGGTGCCCCAGCCGCAGTTGACGTAGAGGTTCTCGACGGGGGTGAGGCCGACGATCGGCGAGGCGTCAGGGCAGACGTCGACGATGCCGCCCCAGGTGCGCAGG
>CAJCBN010000517.1 GCA_903960645.1 uncultured Actinomycetes bacterium
CAGAATCGCGCCGGGTACGCGTGGAGTCAGGCGGCTTGCGGGCCGAACAGCTCGGGATAGAGCCGTACGCACAGCTCTTTCGCCTTGCCGTACTCGGCGTCGGACAGGGCGCCGTTGAAAATCTCGCGTAGCTCGCGATCGAAGTCGCCGATGAAGCGGCCCGCGTAGTCGTTCTTCGTCTCCAGCTCGAGCCGGATCTGCGTGGGGCCGAGCGGGAAGCGCAGGCGATCCCAGCACAGCTCGACGTGGTGGAGGCCCTGGACGTAGTCGTGCGTCGAGCGGCGGTTCTCGAGCTCGCCGATCAGCGCGAGGGACGGCGTTCTCCCGAGCGCCGCAGGCAGCCGCTTGAGCAGGCCCGCCGCTTCGACCATCTCGAGCATCTCGTCACCGTCGACGGGGATGTGGTCGACGGGGAACTCGATCTCCTCCCGCTCGCGCGCCCGGTCGGCGCGTCGGGTGGACGGTCCCTTCCAGGTCAGAAACGGCGTCGGCAGGTTCGACTGGCGCCGGATCCGCAGCGAGCAGCCCTCGCGGCGCAGCGCGAGCTCGCCGGTGTCGAAGAAGGTGTCGCGGATGTCGAACAGCGCCGAACCGGCAAGCGAGAAATTCGCGAGCTCGGCCGGAACCAGCAGGGGCTCGTCGCCGGTGTAGAGGTACTGGAGCTCGATTTCCATGCGACCCGTGCATTGTCACACCCGGAGCGGCGGACGCCTCTGCGGCAGCCCGTATGATCCGTCCACCGGCGTGGCCGGTCCGACACGATGCTCGATTCCCTCTCCGACCGACTTGGCAGTGCCCTCGGCGATCTGCGCTCCAGCGGACGCCTGAGCGAAGACGACATCAACACCGCGATGCGGGAGATTCGTCTCGCGCTGCTCGAGGCCGACGTCAACTTCGAGGTCGTCAAGAGCTTCGTCGCGACGGTCAAGGAGCGCGCCCTCGGCGCGGAGGTCTCCGAGAGCCTGACCCCGGGCCAAGAGGTCGTGAAGATCGTCCACGACGAGCTGACGAAGCTGATGGGCGAGGGCAGTACCAAACTCGAGCTGACCGGCTCGCCCGCCGTGATCCTCGTCTGCGGTCTGCAGGGCTCGGGCAAGACGACGACCTGCGGCAAGCTGGCGAAGCTGATCGAGCAGCAGGGCAAGCGCCCGGCACTCGTGGCCTGCGACGTCTACCGCCCCGCCGCCATCCAGCAGCTCGTGACGATCGGCGGACAGGCCGGCGTGCCGGTCTACGAGCACGGCACCGACCTGAGCCCGGTGGAGATCGCCAAGCGCGGCATCCAGCAGGCGAAGGAGGAGGGCCGCGACGTCGTCATCGTCGACACCGCTGGCCGCCTGACCGTCGACAAGGATCTGATGGACGAGCTCGTCCAGATCCGCAACGCCGTCAAGCCGACCGACACGCTGCTCGTCCTCGACGCGATGACGGGCCAGGACGCCGTCACCACCGCGCAGAACTTCCAGGCGGCCATCGACTTCAGCGGCCTGATCCTCACGAAGCTCGACGGCGACGCCCGCGGCGGCGCCGCGCTCAGCGTCCGCGCGATCACGGGCGTGCCGATCAAGGTCATCACGACGGGCGAGAAGCTCGATCAGATCGAGGAGTTCCATCCGGACCGCCTCGCCTCGCGCATCCTCGGCATGGGCGATGTCCTCAGCCTGATCGAGCGCGCCGAGCAGTTCGTCGACAAGGACAAGGCCGAAGAGCTCGAGCGGAAGATGCGCAAGGCCGAGTTCGGCCTGGACGACATGCTCGACCAGCTGCACTCGATCCGGAAGATGGGCTCGCTGTCGAGCGTGCTGGGCATGCTGCCCGGCGTCGGCAAGCAGCTGAAGAACGCCAAGATCGACGACGGTCAGCTCGATCGTGTCGAGGCGATCATCCTCTCGATGACGCCGGAGGAGCGGTCGAATCCCAAGCTGATCAACGGCTCGCGGCGTCTGCGCATTGCCAACGGATCGGGCGTCTCGGTGACCGAGGTAAACGCGCTGATCAAGCAGTACGAGCAGATGAAGAAGATGATGAAGACCTTCGCCGGGGGCAAGGGCAAGATGCCGAAAATGCCCAAGGGGATGGAATTGCCGCCCGAGCTGCAGGGTTAGGGTAGAGTCCACGCCGTGGTCAAGCTACGCCTAGCCCGATTCGGGTCCAAGAAGAATCCGATCTACCGCATCGTCGTTCAGAACGACGCTTCGCCGCGGAACGGTCGCGCGATCGAGAACATCGGTCGCTACAACCCCCAGCTCGAGCCTTCGTTGATCGAGATCAACGAGGAGCGGGCGAAGTACTGGCTCGCGAACGGCGCTCAGCCTTCGCAGCCGGTCTATCGCCTGCTGCAGAAGCAGGGCATCATCTAACCGATGGGGGCCACGCCCCCGAAGGATGTCCGAGAGCTCTGCGAGTTCCTCGTGCTCGGACTCGTTGATGATCCGGACGCCGTCAAGGTGACGGTCGAGATGACGGATGAGGCGATCGTGCTGCGCATCGTCGTGGCGCCGGAGGATCGCGGCAAGGTGATCGGCCGTGGTGGCCGCGTCGTCCGCGCGATCCGCAGCGTGGTGCGCGCGGGTGCCGTCAAGAGCGGCCGTCGCGTCCTCGTCGAGGTCGACGACACCCCTGCCGAGGCATGACCGCGGCCTATCCGTGGCGTCCCGAGCGCGTGCGCGTGGGGACGATCGGCAAGGCGCACGGCCTGGACGGCTCGTTCCGTGTGGTCGATGCGTGCGGATGGTGGGAGTTCCCGGAGAACAGCACCGTCCTGGTGAACGGCGAGCCGCGCAGCGTCGATCTGTGTCGCGGTGATGAGCAGGCGCCACTGATCCGTCTCGCCGGTGCGGGAGACCGCACGGCGTGCGAGGCCCTGCGCGGTGCGGCCCTCGAGCTGCTGCGTGAGCAGCTGCCGGAGCCGGACGACGACTTCTACTTCCGCTTCGACATGGTCGGGTGCGTGGTCGAGCATGCCGACGGCACGCCGCTCGGCACGATCGACGCGGTCGAGGACGGCGTCGCGCACGACCAGTTGGTGGTCGGCGAGCACCGCGTTCCGTTCGTCGCGGTGATCGTCCCGACCGTGGATATCCCGGGCCGCCGCATGGTGTTGGCCGAGGGCTGGGAGCCCGTCCCCGTCGAGTAGCAGCGCGATGGCGGCCGCGGACGCGCCACAATCTCCGCGTGCCCCTCTCGCTCGACATCCTGACGCTCTTCCCCGACTGGTTCGCCTGGCTGGGTGAGGAGCGGCACGTCAAGAACGCGCTCGAGGGCGAGCTCGAGCTCGGCGTGTACGACATGCGGACGTACAGCGAGCTGCCGCACCACGCGGTTGACGACACGCCGTACGGCGGTGGCGCCGGGATGGTGGTGCGCGTGGACACGACGGTTGCGGCCGTCGAGGGCGTCTACGGGCAGCCACTCGAGGACGTGCGGAAGGCGCGCCGCATCATCGCGATGGATGCGCGTGGGCGCCGCTTCGACGACGCCTATGCGCGCGAGCTGGCGCAGGCGGGCGCGGTCACGCTGCTGTGCGGCCGCTACGAGGGCTTCGACCAGCGCGTGCTCGACCACGTGGCGACGGAGACCCTCTCGCTCGGCCCGTACGTGCTGGCCGGTGGCGAGGTGGCGGCGATGGTCGTCACCGACGCCGTCACCCGTTTTCTGCCGGGTGCGCTGGGCCACGACGCCTCCGCGGAGGAGGAGTCGTTCGCGCCCGCGCTGGACGGACTGCCCGAGTATCCGCACTACACCCGGCCGCTGGAGTTCCGCGGCTGGGAGGTTCCCGAAATTCTGCGCTCGGGCGACCACGGCCGGATCGCGGCGTGGCGCCGAGCCATGTCGGAGCGGCAGTCGGCCGAGTGAGCGACCAGCGTGGTTCAGCGTTGCTTTGGTGCCAGGCACCAAAGCAACGTTGATCCCGCGATCGGAATCCGGTTCCAATTGGGGCCTGATGCCGATTGGGGTGTGCTGGCGTGACGGGTACCTGCGGGGTCGGACGGGGAGTTGGGGTAGGATCCCCGCCGGTATGAACATCGTCGAAGAGATCGAAGCAGCACAGCGCCGTGACGTCCCCCGTTTCAAGGCGGGTGACACGGTCAAGGTGCATTTCCGCGTGATCGAGGGCAATCGCCAGCGCGTGCAGGTCTTCGAGGGTGTCGTCATCAAGCGTCAGGGCCACGGCACGCGCGAGACCTTCACGGTCCGCAAGCAGTCGTTCGGCGTCGGCGTGGAGCGTACGTTCCCGCTGCACTCGCCCAAGATCGACAAGGTCGAGGTTGGCGCGATCGGCATGGTGCGCCGCGCGAAGCTGTACTACCTGCGCGACAAGATCGGCAAGCAGGCGCGCATCCGCGAGAAGCTCCAGTAGGTTCCGCCCGCTGACGTCCGCCAGCGCGGAACGTAGGATGTGACGACGTGGCCAGCCTGAGTGAGATCCGCAAGAACCCGGTCGTCGACCTGGTCCTCACCGTCGCGATTGCGGTCGGCATCGCCTATTTGGTGCAGGCCTTCATCGTGAAGCCGTACCGCGTGCCGTCCGGCTCGATGGAACCGACGATCGCGATCGGCGAGCGCATCATCGCCGCGCGCTTCACGATGCGCTTCACGGATCCGTCGCGCGACCAGATCATCGTCTTCCACCCGAACGGCGTGGGCGGCGACGTGTACGACACGGAGACCGCGTCGAGCCAGACGTTCGTGAAGCGCCTGGTCGGCATGCCGGGCGAGACGATCGGCGCCACGGGCGACCGCACCTACGTCTGCAGCGGCGAGGGGCCGGCTGAGGGCGGGTCGGTCAAGGATACGCCGGGGTGTGCGTTCCTCAACGAGCCGTTCGTCTCGAGCCCGCAGGACGATTTCGGGCCCGTGCGGATCCCAGACGACCGCTACTTCATGATGGGCGACAACCGCTCCGACTCAGACGACTCCCGCAACTGGGGTCCGATCACGCGCGACCAGATGATCGGTACGGCGTTCATGTCGTACTGGCCACCGAGCCGCATCTCGATCTGGTGATCTGATGAGCACCAGCGAGCGCACGCGGCAGATCGACTTCAACCGCCGACGGCGCCGCAATAGCCTGCAGCGCCCGCCACGGTTTCTCGGCATTGCGCGGATCATGCGCTGGCCGCGTCCGCTCGGCGGTCTGCTCGCGGTGCTGCTGCTGATCCTCGGTGCCGTGATCTGGCCGCCGCTGATGTGGGGCGCGGCGGCGGTGTGGGGCCTGTGGGCGGCAGCGGCGGTGCTCGACGCCGCGCTGCGTGGCTCGAAGGGCCTGACGGCCGGCGTGCTGGCGATCGGGCTCGGACCGCTGGGCGCCTCGCTGGTGGGCTTCCTGCGGCGACGTTCGATCCGCAAGGTGCCGGGCGAGGGCTTCAACTGGCCGACGACGTACTCCCTGGTGGCGCTGGCGCTCGGCTTCGTGGTCTGCGCCCTGGTGGTCGGCACGGCGCTGCGCGAGGGGCCGCACGGCGTGGACGTGCCGCGCGCCGCGATGGGCGATCGCATCCTGTCGGGCGATCGCGTGCTGGTGCAGCCGAAGTGGCTG
>CAJCBN010000518.1 GCA_903960645.1 uncultured Actinomycetes bacterium
AACCCCCAACACCACACCTCCCAGCGCACCGTCCACGAGTCACCCTCGGCAGGGAGCGCGACCCGCCTCGGCGCTTCACCGCACACGATCTTTCCCACGGCAGAGGATGTGGATGCGCCAAGAGCCAACCTCCAGCACCACGCCTCCCAGCACACCCTCACTGCCACTCCACGTCCGAAGGGGTCAGACGCCTTTGTCGCACTCCGCCTCTACTGACACCCCTACGAACATCGCCACTGGGCTCCATGCATCAAAGGCGTCTGACCCCGGGAATCGCCGAAGCGCGGCAACGGCTGACAACCCTCCGGAGGACCGCCGCTCTGCCGCGCGCGATCTTTCTCCCGGCAGAGATCCTGGTTCCGCCAAGCACCAACCCCCAACACCACGCCTCCCAGCACAACCCCACTGCCACTGCCGTTCCGAAGGGGTCAGACGCCTTTGACGCACTCCGCCTCTACTGACACCCCTACGAACATCGCGACTGGGCTCCATGCATCAAAGGCGTCTGACCCCGGCAAGGCAGAAGCGCGGCACCCACCGACAACCCTTCGGAGGAATGCCGCTCTGCCGCGCGCGTCTTCTTTTAGATCAGCTCGTGCCGCTTGAGCAGGCCCTTGGCGATGATCGTCTCCTGGATCTCGTTGGAGCCCTCACCGATCATCATCAGCGGCGCGTCGCGGTAGAGGCGCTCGACCTCGTACTCGGTCGAGTAGCCGTAGCCACCGAAGATGCGCATGGCCTCCTCGGCGCAGCGCTGGCAGGTCTCCGTCGCGTAGAGCTTGGCCATGCCGGCCTCGATATCGGCGCGCAGACCGGAGTCCTTGCGTCGCGCCGCGGCGAGAATCAGGTGCTTCGACGCCTCGATGCGGGTGGCCATGTCGGCGATCTTCTTCTGGATCAGCTGGTGGTAGGCGATCGGCTTGCCGAACGCCTCGCGCTGCTGCGTGTACTCGAGTGACAGCTCGAGGGCGCGCAGCGAGATGCCGAGGCCGCGCGAGGCGACGTTGATGCGGCCGGTCTCGATGCCCGACATCATCTGGTAGAAGCCGGTGCCGATCTTTTCCTCGCCGCCGAGCACGGCCGAGACGGGCACGCGGAAGTCGTCGAACGCGAATTCGACGGACTCGACGCCGTGGTAGCCGAGCTTGCCGAGCGGCGGCGAGACCGTCAGGCCGTTCTGCTCCGCGACCTGCGGGAGCTTGTCGACGAGCAATGCCGTCATGCCCTTGTGGCGGGGATCGGCGGCGGGATCGGTCTTGACGAGCAGCGCGATCACGGAGGCGCGGTCGCCGTTCGTGACCCACATCTTGGAGCCGTTGATGACGAACTCGTCACCGTCGCGCTCAGCCGTGGTGATGATCGCCTGCACGTCCGAGCCCGCACCGGGCTCAGTCATCGAGAAGCAGGAGCGGATGTCACCGGCGGCGAGCCGCGGCAGGTAGTTGGCCTTCTGCTCCTCGCTGCCGTGCGCCGCGATCATGCCGCCGACGATGTACTGGCCGTTGACGATGCCGGAGACCGCCATCCAGCCGCGGGTCAGCTCGGCGATGACGAGCGCGTAGGTGACGAGGTCGAGACCGAGGCCGCCGTACTCCGTCGGGATGCGCATGCCGAAGGCGCCCATGTCGCGCAGGCCCTCGACGATCTTGGTCGGAAACTCGTCCTTCGCCTCGAGCTCCTTGGCGACCGGGATGATCTCCCGATCGACGAACTCGCGGATTGCCTCGAGGATCTCACGCTGCTCCGGCGTGATGTCGAGTCCGTCGAATGCGCTGATGCGCTCCTTGAGTGGCATGTCCCGGCCTTTCCGTGATGGCGATCGCTCTCGCCGAATACTTCGCTGCGCGGAAGATTACGGCTGGTTGGCCGTGAGCGGAAGGATCACGGCGCGAACGGCGTCGGGTACCGGCACCGGGCGGCGCGTCTCGCGGTCGACGTAGACGTGTACGAAGTGCCCGTCGGCACTGGCCAGCTCGGCGCCGACCTTGAAGATGCCGATCTCGTAGCGCACGCTGCTCGTGCCGATGCGCTCCACGCGCAGGCCGGCCTCGACGGGCTCGGGAAACGAGACCGAGTCGTGGTAGCGGCAGAGCGTCTCGACCACGACGCCGACGACGTCGCCCGCGTTCGGGTCGAGCACGCCGTGCTCAATCAGGTACGCGTTGACGGTGGTGTCGAACCAGGCGTAGTAGACGACGTTGTTGACGTGCCCGTACGCGTCGTTGTCCATCCAGCGCGTGGTGATCCCGCGGAAGACCGGGAAGCTGTCGCGGTGCGGCATCTGCGGTTTCGTGGACACGGCGGTAGCCTACCGGGGTGAGTGCCTCTACCCCCCGTCCCGCGCACGGCGCCGGTTCGACCTGGGACACCCCCGAGGCAGTCGAGCGCATCGTCCAGGCCTACGCGACCGCGGATGTCGTCGCGATCCGCCAGGCGCAGATCGACCTGCTCGGACCGATCGAGGGCACCACGATCGTCGACGTGGGCAGCGGTCCAGGCATCTATGCGCGCGACCTTGCGTTGCGCGGGGCGCGCGTGACGGCCGTCGACTCTGCTCCCGCCATGCGCGCGGGGGCGATCGCCGAAGCGCAGGCTGCGGGTGTCCAGATCGAGGTGGCGGACGGCGAGGCCAATGCCCTCGCGTTCCCCGACGCCACGTTTGACGCCGCCACGCTGGTGCAGGTGATCGAGTACGTGCCCGACGCGGTCGGCGCACTCCGCGAAATTGCGCGCGTCCTCAAGCCCGGCGGCGTACTCCTGGTCTGCGACACCGACTGGGGCACGGCTGCCTGGGGCATTGGCGACGCTGCACTCGCGGAGCAGATCAAGCAGGCCTGGTGCAACACGAAGCCGCACTACGACGCCGGCCGCCGCATCCCGGAGTGGCTGGTCGCCGCGGGGTACTCCATCGCCGCGTGGGACCCGCGCGTGCTGGCCAACGCCGACGCCACGGGCGACACGTTCCACGGGCACACCTGGCAGACGTACCGCCGCCTGCTCGACCGGCTCGGCACGGTCAGCGCCGAGGATCTCGACCGCTTCGATCGGCTCTGCGCAGAGACCACCGCTGCCGGCACCTTCACCTTCACCGTCACACGCCACGCGTGGCTGGCCCGCACCCCCGGAGGAACGACATGATCGTGCGCCCCGTCGGCGACACCGCCGAACTCGCCATGCAGGTCGACCACGCCGAGGTTGCCGGCCAGCTGGCCGCCGCCTGGGGTGGTCCGAACGTCCCCGCCCTCGATCCGCGCGACAGCATGCTCACCGCCGTCCGCCTGCACGACATCGGGTGGCGCCACTGGGAGGCCGCCGCGCAGCTCAACCCGGACACGGGTCGGCCGGCCAACTTCCTCGACGTGATGATCGACGAGCATCTGCGCCTCTATCGCCTCGGCATCGCCGAGGTCGCGGCCATCGACGACTACGCCGGCATGCTCGTCTCGATGCACGCCGCCGGCATCTACACCGGCCGCTACGGCACGCAACCCGCCCTGCTGCTCACACGTGCACCCGAGGTGCAGACCGTCGTCGACGACTTCATCAGTGAGCAGGAGGCGCGCTACGGCGCCGTCAAGGATGGCCTCGAGGTGAGCGATGAGGACCTCTGGCGCAACTTTCTGCTGCTGCAGGTGTTCGACCGCCTGAGCCTGCGCCTGTGCCTCGG
>CAJCBN010000519.1 GCA_903960645.1 uncultured Actinomycetes bacterium
ACTTCACGAAGTACCTGCTTGACCGCGACGGACTGCCCGTGGCGCGCTGGCCCTCGAACATGGATCCCGCGGCGCCCACCGTGACGAACACCATCGAGGCGCTGCTGGCAAAGCCGGTGTAGGTCTGCGGAAACGCCGCCAGCGGCGATGCCTGCGCAGGCTGTGCCGTCCTGATCCCATAACGCTGTGACACCGAGACGGCCACGCAGCCACCGGGTACGGGCGTGCGCTGGGTCCCCGTCAGGTGACTCGCCGCTGGGGCCGCAGGCTCGGCGAGTTCGTGCTGCCGCACTGAGCACCACTACGCTGCCCGCATGACCGCGAGCAGGCCAACGGCGGACTGGGCGACCCTCGCGGAGCTCGAGCGCGACCCCCACCCCACGCTCGCGCGTCTGCGTGCGAGCGGCCCCGTCGTCTGGGTCCCGGTCCTCAACGGCTGGGTCGTCACGACCCGTGCGGAGAACCTCGCCGCCATGCGCGATGACGTGGGGCTGACCGTGGACGACCCGCGCTTCACGACCGGACGGATCACCGGGCCGAGCATGCTGTCAACCGACGGTCCCGAGCACGAGCGGCATCGCGCGCCGTTTGCACGGCCCTTCCGCCTCGACGCGATCCGCGAGCGCTTCACCGACGCGGCGGCAGAGGAGGTCGCGCGTCTGATCGACGCGTTCGCCGCCGACGGGGAGGCCGAGCTGCGCACGCAGTTGGCGGGGCCGCTCGCGGCGCGCATGATGATCCTCGCACTCGGGCTCGACATCGCAGCCGAGGACGACATCCTCGGGTGGTACGCGCGGATCGTCGAGGCGGTGCAGCAGCTGAGCGCCGGTGCGGATGAGCCACAGGACGGACGGGACGCCTATGCCGCCTTCGCCGACGCGGTGCGCGTCGCGCTCGACAGTGCCGAGGACGGCTCGTCGCTCCTCGCCGCGGCGCTCGGCGACGCATCGATGCTGACGCGCGACGAGCTCACGTCGAACGCCGCCGTGCTCCTGTTCGGCGGCATCGAGACGACCGAGGGCATGATCGCCAATCTCCTCCACCACCTCCTGACGACCGAATCGCTTGCGGAGGTCGCCGCCGATCCCGCGCTGCTTGACGGGGCGATCGAGGAGTCGCTACGGATGGAGCCCGCCGCGGCGGTACTCGATCGCTATGCGACCGCCGACCTGGAGTTGGCAGGCGTCGCGATCCCGCGCGGCGACCTCGTAATCCTGTCGATGGCATCTGCCAATCGCGACGAGGCGGTCTTCGCCGATCCGGATCGCTTCGATCCGCGCCGCGAGAACGCGAGACTCCACACGACGTTCGCCACCGGCCCGCACGTCTGCCTCGGCATGCACCTCGCACGCATCGAGACGCGCGCCGCGGTACTCGGCATCGCCCGCGCCCTGCCGGGGCTACGCGCGGACCCCGAGCGGCCGAGTGCACCGCGGGGCCTGGTCTTCCGCAAGCCGCCCGCAATCTGGGCTCATTGGTGATCAGAGGGGTCTGGCCCCTTTGTCCTAACAAAGGGGCC
>CAJCBN010000520.1 GCA_903960645.1 uncultured Actinomycetes bacterium
CAGACCACAAAGCCCGTAACCGAAATGCGAAAGTCGGATCGCTGAGGCGTTCTTTCGCGGTAGGTCAAGCGGCGAATCGTCTGATCGCCTACCTGTACGGCACCATAAAACGAGTTGCCGGCGAGAAACAGCAAGCGCCCACCAGCAGCGCGGTATGACTCCAACGCCGGCATCAGGTTTCGTGGGGCGTATTCAAAATGCGACGGAAAGACGATCGCGGCATACTGCGCCATGTCTGCTGCCGACATGGTTGCGAGCTCAGCATCCGTCGTGAAGTCCGCAGCGTAGCCGGCGGTGGCGAACCATTTCCCGAAGGCGCTGACTCGGTCGAAGGAGTCCGGTAGACCCGAACGTTCCAACTCAATCTCAAACGCGCAGGAACGTGACACGACGGGCGTCTTCGGGTGGGCGTACCAGGAGTCTGTCTGGCCGTCACGGTTGCAGTCCGCATCGTCGTACGCACGCCACGTGATCGTGGGGTAGACCACGAGTGCCGTGTGAGCAGGCACCGGTTGAGCGCCACCACGAATCACCACCGGCGCAAAACGGACCACGCTGCCTTGTGTCGCACGAATCAACCACAGGCCAGGACTGAGGGTGGTGGGGATTGCCAACAATGCCGAGGTACTACTCACTGTTGTCACGGCCACGTCGACCCCGGGCTCAGTGGGCGTCGCCGGTGAGACGAGTTGAAACGCAAGTGGCGCCGAGGAATCTCGAGAGATATTGACCTGCAGGCTATCCCCGAGCAGGACGTGACGTAAGGTGTCGACCCAGATTGAGAGCATGCGCCTATGGGCAATGACTCGGCCATCCGAGCACTGCACTGCGGTACAGGCGTAGATGTTGAGTGACTGATCGCGATCACGCGCCGGCGCGGGCAATAGTCCACCCCACGTCAGTTGCACCACACCCGATGCCCCAACCTTGGCCGTCGCCGACCGCGCCGCAACCGTCGACCCGCCGAGCGGTTCAATGGCCAACCACACCCGGCTTCCTGCTGGAGCCGAAACCAGCACCGAAACGGTGTCGTTGACGCCGTCACCATCGGGCGAGAATGTGACTCGAGGCGATGGGCCTTGCGCGCGGTCACCAGCATTGGTGGTGGGAGCCGCCGAGAGGATCTTCGGTGCACTCGCAACAGCGGCGGCACTCCCGGCAAGACTACCGATCAGCACCAGTAGGAGCACGGCGATGCCGCAGGACCAGCGCATACTGCTCCCCCACGCGAGCCTCGCAGTTGGGAAACCAATCGTCACGACGCGAGAATACCGGAAATGATCAGAGCCTCTCGTCCGGCTCCGGTTCGGCGGTGTCGCCCGGCGGAGCCGAGCCGCCGCGGCTGCGCAGACCGGTGACGATCGCACGCGCCCGCGCCAGCTCGGCACGCGTCAGGAAGCCGATCGCGATGTAGCCGAGCGGAATCGCCGCGGCGATGGCGATGCGCAGCGCCAGCGCGCCGGTGCCGCTGTCCGGCAGGAGGTAGGTCGCCGCCAGGGCCAGCGAGAGCACCACGGGAATGCGGGCGATGCGCCCCCACGGGTACGGCACCGGGAAGACCCGGTGCTCGCGCCACAGCATCAGCGCGAACATCGAGCCGTAGGCGATCACCAGCGACCAGCCGGCCCCAGCCACGCCGAACGGCGGTACGAGGAGCAGCAGCGCGATCACCTCGATCACGGCCGCGGCCGCCACAACGACCCAGTTGAACTGGTTCGCCTTCTTGCGCCCCACGCCGATCGCCGCGATGAAGTAGCCGCCGTAGAGCGGCCCCGCGATCGCGATCGGGGTGATCGCCGCCGCGGCACCCCAGTACGGCTCGGTGGTCAGGAGCCGCAGGAACCACGGCGCGACCAGCGCCACGGACAGCGCCGCCCAGCCCATGAAGGCGAGGTAGAGCCCCATCACGGCGGCGTACGTGCGTTTGGCCTCGCCGTCGTCCTTGATCGAATACGCGAAGGCCGGCCAGGCCAGCTGGAAGGCGTTGACCAGGAGCAGCACGCCCGTGCCGATGCGGAAGCCCGCGCCGAGGATGCCGAGCGTGGCCGGCGTCGAGACGGCGAGCACGATCGGCCGGTTGATCAGCGTGACGGCCCACATCGCCGCGCCCGCGGGCATCAGCGGCACACCGAACTTGAGCATCGAGTGCAGCAGCGGCCGGTCGAGGCCGAAGCCGAGCCAGCTGCGCTGCTCGACGAGGACGCCGAGGTAGACGAGTGCCTGCCCGAGGTAGGCACCGAGCAGCAGGCCGACGGGACCCATGTGCAGCTGCACGAGAAAGATGTACGACAGCACCGCGGTGGCGATCAGGTTGATGACCGTGCGCACGCTGAAGGCGACGGGGCGCTCCTGCACGCGGAAGAGCGCGCTCGTCAGCTCGTAGTTGACCGTCACGTAGACACCGAGCGCGATCATCAGGACGAGGTCCTGACCGGCCTCGGGCGTCGTGAAGACGGACTGTCCGAGCCAGCGCGAGGCCAGCGCCGTGATCAGCGCCCAGACCAGGGTTGTCACCTGCAGCGCCCAGAACGCAGTCTGGAACACGCGGCGCCGACGCTCGGGGTCCTCGTAGTCGAAGAAGAAGCGGAAGAATGAGTTGACCAGTCCGAGCCGGGCCACGATCGCGACCAGGAGCACGATGCGCAGGGCCAGCTCGGCATCGCCGAACTGCGCGGGGGTGAGCTCGCGCGTATAGAGCGGCAGCAGGACGATCCCGAGCAGCGTCGCGGCGATCGAGCCCGCGCCATAGATCGCCGACTGCTTGCCGATGCGCGCAAGATTGCGCGCGACGCTCATCGCTGTCCCCGCCTCATCCCGACCCATTGTCCCACGCCGACGACGCGGGCAGGGTTGCTACTTGTCGCGGTCCTTGCCCTTGTCCCGATCCTTGCCGGGCTTGGCAGGCTCGGCGGCCGGCTCCGCGGCGGGCTGGGGCTGGACGACGGGCGTCTGCTGCACCGGCTCGGCGTTGACCACCGGCGTTGCGGGCTTCGACGGGTCGGACTTGGGATTCTCAGACTTCGGCGCTTCGGACTTGGAGGGCGTGCCCTTCTGCCCGTCCCCCTTCGCGCTGTCGCCCTTGCCCGACTCTGCCTTGCCGGGCGTGGCCGGCTTCGAGGCACCGTTCTTACCGTTCTCGGCCGTCTTCTTGGCCTGCTCCGCCGCGGCCTCAGCACGCTTCTGGGCCTGCTCCTCCTGCTTCTTCGCCCGCTCCGCCGCAGCCTCAGCACGCTTCTGCGCCTGCTCTTCCTGCTTCTTCGCCTGCTCCGCCGCAGCCTCAGCACGCTTCTGGGCCTGCTCCTCCTGCTTCTTCGCCCGCTCCGCCGCAGCCTCAGCACGCTTCTGCGCCTGCTCTTCCTGCTTCTTCGCCTGCTCTTCCTGCTTCTTCGCCTG